>JANQIY010000207.1 GCA_028281965.1 Candidatus Gastranaerophilales bacterium | reverse complement strand
GCCTCTTTTCCACCTATAGGGCGGCTGTGCGCGGCAGCGGGAGCTAACGCAGTAGCTCATTCATGGGTGGGTTTTGGTAAATGTTGCATACATGCAATTAGCAACTCGAGTAGATTAAGGAGTAAACAATAAAAACTTAAGTGTTTTTAAAATTTTCAAAAATTCATTCTCCCTCCACCCACCCAATTTTTTCTTTATTCCTTATAGCGTCAAAAACCGGTTTTATCGCATATGCGGGTAATTTTCAGGTTTTTTACAAAAATTAATTTCAGAAAAGTATTGCCGGTATGTTAATCTATAGCTGTTAAATTATTTTTGGAAAAAAAATGAGTTCCTTAAAAAATACTTCATGCAGTTTTGACCTGGTAGGACGGGTAGTTGCTACGGAAAAGTCCCCAAATACCTCTCAAACGTTCAGTTTCTGGACAAATCTCGATTCTTCTGTCGGAATAGGGACAATTGTCCGGGTTTCAAGCGATAAGGTTTATTTTGACAGGAATGAAGGAAAAGAATACCACCGTGAGGTTTTTGGTATTGTAACCGAAGGAATCAGCTATACTGACCTTGATTCACCGCTGAATGACTACATAAGTTCTGACTACGACCCGTTATCGAGTCACAATGCCCAGACCGAACGCCCGGAAATCAGATACTATACGGCGTTTGTGCTAAAAATGGATCCGGAAGAACCTATTCAGCCTGTTCCTATCGGGAATGTGTATCTGGCAAGCGACGCCTGCGTTAAGAAATCCCTGCGGATGGACAGTTACGAAAACACCAAAATTCCTGTAGGTCTTTACATTAACGGTGATAACCAGTCACCTGTTTATCTTGATTCAAACTTCCTGCTCGGGCCGGAAGCTGCGCATCTTAATGTAACGGGGGTTTCAGGGCTTGCGACCAAGACCAGCATAATAGAATTCCTGCTGGCGGGAATTACCCGGCATTACAGGTGTCAGGGCGGAATAGCAACGGTACTGTTTAACGTGAAGGGGTATGACCTGCTTTTTCTTGACCAGCCTGCAGAGGACTTGAGTGAGCAGGAACTGGAGATGTATAAAAAGCTCAATATAACCCCTGAAGCTTTTCAAAACGTTAAATACTATGCTCCTTTTAAAGATGACGGGTTCAACCTGAACACTCACCGTACAAACGAGGAGCTGGTTAATGACGTGAACCCGCTTAGCTGGGGCCTGGAAGAAATTTTTGACCATGTCCAGGTGCTTCTCAACAAGGACGATATTGATGCCAAGGCTGACGCGTTTTTATCCTTGCTAAAAGAAAAAATTATCAACAAAGACAGGCCGGATCCGGGATATTGCGTCCATAAAGGCGAAAAAATCAAGAATTTTAACGACCTTGAAAACTGGTTCCAGAAAGTTTTTGCCCAGATTGAAGGAGAGGAAGAGAGCTCAGAAGGCAAATCCGGCTGGAAAGGCCATGCTACAGCCACTATAAGAAAGGTTTACAACAGGTTAATGAACATAAAAACCCGTTGTAAGGGCCTTGTTACCAACACGTCGGATTCCAGGGACCTTCCGTGGGGAAGTTTCGAGAATAAAGCCGTCTATGTTGTCGATATTGCAAATGTTATACCCCTTGCCCAGGATTTAGTGTTCACAAGAATAGTTGAAGAGTTGAAAAAACGTCTTGAAGAGGGGACCCTGGGAGTTGAAAAGGTTATCGTATTTGTTGATGAGCTTAATAAGTACGCCTCGTCAGATTCCGGAAACTCTTACCTGAAGCAGACCCTGCTTGAGATTTCCGAAAGGGGGAGGTATCTGGGGCTTGTGCTGTTTTCAGCGCAGCAGTTCAAATCACAAGTACATAAAAGAATCGTGGGTAATTGCGCAACCGGCATGTACGGGAGAATGGACATGGACGAGCTTGCTACACAGGGATACAGCGTAATGCCGTCGTCTGTCAAGGCAGAATTGACTGTCCTTGAGAAGGGTAAACTCCTTGTCAGGCACCCTCATTTTAACCAGTACATTTTTGTGAAATTTCCCCGTCCGCCTGTATTAACCAGCCAAAAAGGCGCGAAAAAATTCCCTCCGGCTAAAGACAAGAGTTTTGAAGATGCCATGGTAATGCATTTTAAGCGCCTTGAACCGAAAATCAAAGCTAATGACATTAAAGACGCCATTTTTGAGGTAGACAGGGATGAGGTTATGCGGGCTTTCAATGAGACAGAGCGCAAAGGCAAGGAAAATCCGCTGGAATATTTTAAAAACACCCTGAAAAAAAGGCCTCCGAGGGATTCTTTTGTGGAATCGCACTCCCCGGCCGCAGGTGGGGCTACAATTGACGACTGGTTAAACGATTAAATCAATTCGTCCCAAATTTTTACTCGTTACTTATTTTTCGGATAAGTTTTTAATTGCAAGAAGAACTTCGTTTTGAATCTGCAATAAAACCTCAAGGGACTCCTCGTCGGGGTGTGTAAACCCTAAAAGATGCAAAATCCCGTGACAGAGCAAAAACCTGGTTTCTTCCCCCAGTCCGATTTTATTTTCATCTGCCTGTTTTTTGGCGGTTTCCACAGATATAATCACTTCCCCCAGGGGAATTTCACCGCCCGGAAGAGATCGCGGTTCAACGCTGTCTGCAAAGAGCGCGAATGACAGAACGTCTGTGGGCTTGTCTTGAGCCCTGTAAGATGCGTTCAGCTCCCGAATTTCCTCGTCGTCCGTCAGTACAATGTCAACACTTACCGTTGCGTTTACAAGGTTATGCCCGTTTAGAACGGATTCTGCGAGGATTTTTTCGTTCTTAAACACATATTCCAGTATTAGCGCTGCTTCTTTTTCTATATTTTCGCTTTTTATCGGGAATATTTCCTGATTATCAGAAACTGAAATCTCAAAACTTACCATATATCTTATTCTTCAGCTTTACTTTCCTGTATTTCCATGCCTTCTTTAAGTTTAATAACTTTATTTTCTATTTCATTTTGCATTTGAGCCTGTTTTATACCGTTAAGATTCTTTTTATTGAGCTCTTCGAGTATATCTTCGTGGTATTTGACCCTGCGGTGCTGCATACCTCTTAATGAGCGTTTAAATACGCTGGAAACGGTCTTGAGGTCTTTTTGGGTCATGGGGCTCTCAGAGAGCTGGCCGTCAACAAGTTTTTCACGGATAATTTTATCTATCATCTCGTCAACTTCCTCCTGTTCCGGAGTTTTTAACGATCTTACAGCGGATTCAACCGAATCCGCAAGCATAAGAATTGCCGCTTCCTTGGAAGAGGGTTTTGGGCCATTGTACCTGAATTGCTCTTCAAGTATATTTTCAGCGCCTTCATTTTCCAGCGCCTGTTTATAAAAATAGGTGACCAGGCTATTGCCGTGATGCTGGATTATAAACTGGTGAATAACCGGAGGGAGGCCGTATTCCTTGGCAAGCTCAACCCCATCTTTAGGATGGGCGGTGATTACCATTTTACTAAGCCTGGAATTTAGTTTCTCATGAGGGTTTTCTATTCCAAAATAAGACTGGTTTTCTATGAAAAATAGCGGTCTTTTGAGTTTCCCGATATCATGGTAAAAAGCGGCAACCCTTGCCATAATGGGGCTTGCCCCGATGGATTCGGCTGCGGCCTCGCACAGGTTGCTTACCATCAGGCTGTGATGGTAAGTTCCCGGCGCTTCAAACTGCAATCTCCTCAAAAGTGCCTGGTTATGGTCGGCAAGCTCTGCCAGCCCGTAAGGAGTAATTATCTTAAAGGAACTTTCAATCAGCGGAAGTGTTCCAAGCGCAATAATGCCGCTTAAAAGTCCGTTTCCGAATCCCATAAGCATCTTCATAACCATTAATCCCAGGTCAAGGTTTTCGGTGTTGTTTTGCAGTAAAAACATCACCAGGACAACAAACATCTGAATAAGCCCCACGTCAAACCCGGCCCTTACCATATCCATTCTTCGATAATAATTGACTGAGCTTGAGGTGAATATAGCTATGATTGCGCCAAGCATAAAAACAAAAATGTATTCAAGCGAGTATTGCAGCGAAACCCCGAGCATCGCAAGAATCAGCATTGTCACAAGAAGCGCAGCCCGTGAAGAGGTGAATATAGTGAGCAGCATTGCAATTGCCGGAATAGGCACAACATACGGCGAAACGTCTTCCGGCAGCATTACCGTAAAAATGCTTATAATAATTGCCAGCATTGCAATCAGGCCAGGGTACGGGGTTTTTAAAAAGCGATTTTCAAAGTTTTTAAGATAATATACGGTTGTAAACAAACAAAGCCCTACTAAAGAAAGGATTCCCGTAATTCCGATCACGTCCAGGCGATTAACGTTATATCCAAGCTTTTTAAGCGCTTTTTTCTGGGTTTCTTTTACTTTTTCCCCCACAGATGCAACCATATCCCCTTTTTCATAAGTGACCATTACCGGCTTAACCTCGGAAATAACCTTTTGCACGGCGATTTCCGTTGCTATCTTGTCTTCTTCCATATTCGGCTCAAGCACTTTTTTTACAAGAAAACTTATTGCGATTCTCTGGGTTTTAAAAAGCGAATTATCTATGTATTTATCAATGATTTCATCCTTATTTTCCAGTAATTCAGCCTCTGTAACCCCCTTTTTAAGTACATGGTTCAATACCCCGAGAGAATTTGTGGCTAACCTGGAAAAAGCATCTTCCGAGGACATATACAGATAATCCGCAGCCAGGTTTATAAAGTAGTTTTGTTCTTTAATCTCAAATAAATCTATAATTTTTTTTCTTTTTTCAGAATTGTTAATATCCAGTTCCCTGATTTGTTTTACTCTATTTAACATCTCCCCCAGCTCAGCCCGCATTGTAATATTAACGTTATCCTGAATAGGTCTCAGGACAGGCTTTACTTTCAGGGATTCATACCGTTTCTTGGCCTGGGTTTTATCAGTATCTTCAACTTCTACTTTCTTAGAGGCAATTACGTTTATCCTGCTTATATCATTTTCGTCTATAATCGTGTGAAACAAAAAGTACCGGCTTGACAGGAGGATTGTCAGGATTAAAAGACTGAAAAACAGTATTAGCCTGTTTATAAACTGCTCGGAATAAAACAGGTCCCTCATTTTAACTGCTAAAACCGCAATGTTTTTTATCATTTATAGCCTAACCAATAATTATAATTACTACTAAGAATAAATTAAATTTTTCCAATTTTATATTTTATCAGCAAATAAATAAATACTCTATATTTATTGCAATATTATGAAAAATTTCTGAAAGGAAGAAATAGCAAAAGACCTTGCCATGTATAAATTTTCAGTTAGTTTGATAATAAATATCAGGGAGATTAGGAAGTTTTATCTTCAAAAACCAGCTTATATCCCAAAATATCAAATATGATTAACATTTCATTATAAGAAATACTGCCGCGTCTCAATTTATGCGAGAGACTATCCGGCAAGTATTTTCTATTTAATCTTACACTTAACTCTTGAGCAAGTTGCTTCATTGTTTTGCCTCTTTGAGCTAAAAGTGATTTTATTAATTCTCTAGCTTCTAATTCCATAGATTAATTATAATAATTTGTCTTAAACTTGACAAAAATAACATTTTTGGGTGTTTTTGATGATGTATTTTACTTTTTTAAGTATTTTTTTCCAATTTTTATTAACAAATATTACAAAAGGAGTGAAAAATGAATAAAAAGAAAAAATTGGCGAGTCTAAATAATGCAACCTCAGGAAAAATTCTTGAAATAAAAGCTATTTTAACTCGAGTTGCTAATTACATGTATGCAACATTTGCCAAAACCCACCCATGAATGAGCTACTGCGTTAGCTCCCGCTGCCGCGCACAGCCACCCTAAAGGTGGAAAAGAGGCTCCGCCGCGAAATGCGGACAGCGCCGCCTGCTTCGCGCCTCTTTTCGATTCTCTATAATTTTTTGGCA
>JANQIY010000206.1 GCA_028281965.1 Candidatus Gastranaerophilales bacterium | reverse complement strand
TCTCGCTTCCCTCCCTTCGGTCGGTCGCTCGACCGAAAAAATTTAATAAGGAATATTTTTGAAAATTTTACATAAGAATTTTTTGTTTCTTCCTTAGATTTTTTAAAAAATTTTTCATATTTACTCGAGTTGCTAATTGCATAGTCATATCCTGGCTTTTGGCTAATTAGCAACTCAAGTTATTTGTTAAGTAATGTAAAATATTTGACTGATTATTTAATATGTATAGCAAATATATTCAATATATTTTTTTTATATAAATAAGTAAATTAAATAACTTATGCAAAACACCAAAAGGAGAACTTTGACCATGTCTTATGATTATAATTATAACTATGGTAGTTATGCCCAGCCTCATTATCAGCAAAGGCCTGGCTCTTCAAGTTATTTAGGCGGATTTGACGGCTATTATAATTCTATGGGCTATAACAACTTATTTGGTAATATTCAAGGATTATTAGACAGTTCTAATTATGCGAGAAGTAGTATTAATTCTTATTCCACAGGTAATAGCGGTAGTTATCTTAATTCACTTGCTCAACAGGGTATGAATGAAGCTTTATACTGGAGTGAAGTAAGAGATTATTACAAAGCCCAGGGGTATAGCTCATACGAAGTTAACCAGATAGTAGCGGATTTAAAAGGCGGCAGCGGCGGTAGCGTTCCCGCAAACACGACATATAGTGACGATCCTTTCTGGAACTCAGTTTTAACAACAGCAAATTCCAGTCTGAATGCTTCCAACGGCACTGGTTCCGAAACAGATCTTTTAACCCAGCTTATGTATGCAATGATGCTCGGTGATCTTACAGGTTCATCCGATGACGAATCCGGTGACGAGTCCAATGACGAGTCCAGCTCAAAAACTGACATCTTTAGCCAGCTTTTCTCAGGCCTGTTCGGAACAGGCAGTTCATCCTCAAATAGTTCCTCATCTAACATTTTAACCCAGCTTTTCTCAGGCATGTTTGGAACAGGCAGTTCATCCTCAAATAGTTCCTCATCTAACATCTTTACCCAGCTTTTCTCAGGCATGTTCGGAACAGGCAGTTCATCCTCAAATAGTTCCTCATCTAACATCTTTACCCAACTTATGCTTGGAATGTTTGGTCTTTAATATAAAATATTTCTACTAAAAAATTTGAAATAAAAAAATGAAGAAAACTCCTGAATCACAATTTGATAAGAGGAGTTTTCTTTATTTTAAGACAACCTTTTCCGCTGTACTTAAGTAGGTAACAATAAATTTTTACTTCTTATTTTGAGAAAAATTTTCAAAAAACCTATATTAAGGAATAAAGAAAAAATTCTTACACATCGTGTCATGCCGCACTTGAGAAGCCTGCCCCGTGCTTGACACGGGGACATCTATCCGGCAAACATAATAGACAATAGCCCTGACTAAATAGAACCCGCATCAGATACGAGGGTGACACTTACGTAAAAACTTTTTCAATCTTCCTTACTTTTTGTCCTTAATGTTTATCATGTATACTCGAGTTGCTAATTGCATGTATGCAACATTTACCAAAACCCACCCATGAATGAGGCTATGCTCCCGCTGCTGCAGCATGAATGAGCTACTGCGTTAGCTCCCGCTGCCGCGCACAGCCGCCCTATAGGTGGAAAAGAGGCTCCGCCGCGAAATGCGGACAGC
>JANQIY010000205.1 GCA_028281965.1 Candidatus Gastranaerophilales bacterium | reverse complement strand
CAATTAATGCTGATACGCGATAAGTAAAAGTTGGCTAGATGCCGTGTCAAGCACGGCATGACATATCTTTTTTAATTCCAGAATTGAAAGACCCTGCTTCGGTCGGTCGCTCGACCGAAAAAATTTAATAAGGAATATTTTTGAAAATTTTACATAAGAATTTTTTGTTTCTTCCTTAGTTTTTAGCCTGTTCCTTCATTTGTTTACGAATTTTAGCGTAGGTATCCTGAATTAGTTTTTTCAACTTTTTTTCTGATATTTCAGGTTCTTTATCAGGATAGAGCCTGTAAAGTTTATAATAGATGTTTAAGTTTTCGTAAGCTTTTTCGTAATCCCCCCCCTGATCGAGAGCCCTGGCATAATTAAGATAAGAGGGTTTATAGGTCGGAAAGCGGTTTATGACTTCCCTGTAAACTTCCAGGGCTTTATTATAATTTTCTTTCTTCCAGTATTTAAGCGCTTCTGCAATTTTTTCATCTATTACCTGAATTTTGATATTTATTCTATTTTCAACCGGTTCGATTTCTTCATTGTGATAATATGTTTTCTTTAGATCATCAATTACTATCAGGGCTTCATAGTAATTATTGTCAAAACATAAAAGTTTCATAAGCTTGAATTTTTCATAATTGGAGAGCTTCATGTTCAACAATTTATAAAGTTTATTATGGCATTCTTCGTAATTTCCAAGAAGATATTCAGCCCTGGCTTCATTTAAAAGGTCGTCAAACTCAAAAGTATCGCTGATTGATAAATTTATAAGTTCTTGCCTTATTTTTTCAGGCATTTTTGTCTCGTTTATCAGGTTAAATTTCAAAAGGGCAATTTTATTCTTTTTAGTGGGTTTGGTCTTCATTATATATATTGAGTCATTTACAAAATTTTTCGAAATGGAAAAACCTTCCTTCCACTTTGAATAATAAAGCTCTGCAAGTCCTGATACGGCTTTGGAGTTATTGGGATTTTTCTGCAAAAGTTCTATGTAAATATCGCGCGCTTTTGTAAATTCATGCAGCATAAGAAAATAATCAGCTTTCATTACAAGGGTAAGGTCCTTGTCTACCGTTGCAAAGAGATCTTTTGTGGAAGTGTTTTCCGTCATTTTTCCCTTATAGGAAGCTTTTATAAGAGTGTCAAGGTGCTTCTGCGCCGCAAGCATATCCGGTTTCAGCTTTAAAGTTTGCAGGTAGAGTTGCTGTGCTTCTTTAATTTTTCCGTTTTGCTCGGCAATTCTTCCCGCGAAGTAATATGCCCTGTAATTATTATTCCGCCCTGCTGAAATGGATTTTTCTATGTATTTTTTAGCCTTGTCGTAATCATTTATTTTGTAATAATACTGTCCAACCTCATAAAAGGCTTCAGGCTGGCTAAAAGCCAGTTCCTTTGCTTTTAGGATTTCATCTTTTGCCCTGTCTTTCTGGTGGTTGGCATAATAAGCCTCCGCAAGCGCTATACGAGGATAGGGACTATCAGGCGCATACTGCGAGGCCATAAAAAAATGGTCAAAAGCGGATATGAGGTTTTCATGCACAACCTCCGGCGACTCAACTGTATTAGATGAATTTGTGGAAAACCTCGCCCTGTCAAAATAAATATATCCCAGCGCAAGATATGCATCACTATTTTTGTAGTCATATTCAAGCGTTTTTTTTGCCATTTTTTCCGCTTCATCAAGTTGATAAGTTTTTCTGAGCAGTTTTGCAGACATTATATAAATTCTTGGATCGTCGGGGCTCTGGCTCAATAGCTTGTTCAACTCAAGCATAGCTTGCGTATATTGCTCATTTTCAATATACCCCTCAATTTTATTTACCAGGGCTTCCCTGTCTTCCGTAATTCCGGTTCTTAGTCCCTGAAACTTACTATACTTTTCATACTTCTTAAATGAGGGGAATTCGTTGGCAAAAGCAGGACAAATTCCGATAGAGCAGGAAAAAATACAGCTCATAAAGATTATTCGCCTGAATTTTTTGATTCTTCGCATAAACTCTTACGCCTGTAATAAAATTTACTAAACTATTATATATTTTACTGATAAGTTTATCCAAGACATTTTTAGAGGATAAGAAAACTTATCGGTGGGATTAAACTCGAATTAATTAACTCGAATCGCGAATTAGCCAAAAACAAGGATATGACTATGCAACATTTGCCAAAAAATTATAGAGAATCGAAAAGAGGCGCGAAGCAGGCGGCGCTGTCCGCATTTCGCGGCGGAGCCTCTTTTCCTCCTTTAGGGTGGCTGTGGGTGGGTTTTGGCAAATGTTGCATACATGCAATTAGCAACTCGAGT
>JANQIY010000204.1 GCA_028281965.1 Candidatus Gastranaerophilales bacterium | reverse complement strand
CAACATTTGTTTGCGAAGCGGGAGCGTAAAATGGTCCGGCTTTGCCGGTCATTTTAAAGCTCATTCATGCCAAAAAATTATAGAGAATCGAAAAGAGGCTTCGCCTCTTTTCCACCTATAGGGTGGCTGTGCGCGGCAGCGGGAGCTAACGCAGTAGCTCATTCATGGGTGGGTTTTGACAAATGTTGCATACATGCAATTAGCAACTCGAGTTAATTACGTGTTTTTTGCGGAATTTAATATCTCATAGTATTGATTGCTTATTTTTTCAAGGTTAAAAGCTTTTTCAAAGACTTCCCTACTGTTTTTTCCCATCTGTTCCTGTTTTTCAGGAAACGATTTCAGTTCTTTTAAAATTTTGGCGAGTTTTTCAAATTCGCCTTTTTTTATGCTATAACCGCAACCTGAATCCTGGGCAAGTCTTGATATGTAATTATCGTTTCCCGCATAAACAAAAGGCTTACCGGATGCAAGTATTCCATATAACTTGCTGGGCGCTGAAAGATGCTCATACCCCTCTTCCAGCGACAGCAGGTGAACATTGCCCATACCAAGCGAATACGCCAGTTCAAAGCGGTTTTGGTACGGTAGGAATAACACATTATCAAGTCTGTATTCACTAACTAACCCTTGCAGTTCCTGTTTTTTACCCCCATCACCGATAAACAGGAAAATAATACTAAGATCGTCTTTTAGCTCATTTGCCGCCTGTATAAAAGTTCTGAACTCATGAACCCGTCCAATATTGCCTGAATATTCAACTATAAACTTGTTTCTCAGGTTAAATTTATCCAGCATATAGTTTTCTTCAAGGTTAACAGGTTTTATCACCGATTCATCCGCCCAGTTTGGGATAATTACCAGCTGTAATTCCTTCAGTTCCGGAAATAACTTCTTTGTTTTATCTTTCATATCTTCGGAAAGAAACACTATTTTATCCGCATATTCCAGGGAAAGCCGGGTCAGTTTATTCCATATTCGGCATATAATGCCCTTTTTTTTAATATATCCAAGTTTCCAGGCAATTTCCGGATAAATATCATGCATAAGGTAAATATATTTTTGGCCTTTAAGCAACTTGAGAACCGTACCTATTAACGGAGCAAGCGGAGGAGAGGTGGGAATAAGATAATAGTCGGGCTTTTTAGAAAACAAACTGTAAAAAAAGGCAGTGATAAAAAATATCCAGGAATTTAGCACTTTGCCAACAAATGAATTTTTATCAAACCTGCTGGTGAAAACCCTATGAACCTTGATTCCATGGATATTTTCACAGGCAGGAAGGTTTTTTTTAAGCACAAACCCCGGCTGGGCCGTCAATACAGAAATTTCCATTGCATATTTGTCGGCTAATTTTCGGGCAAGCTCATATAAAAGCTCTCCTGTAGCTGTTATATCCGGATAAAAACCCTGTGTGATTATTTTTAATTTTTTGCGCAAATATCAATAAACCTCTATTATATTGTTTTTTCTGTTAATTTTTAAGGTATTCCTTGCAAATGCTTTCTTTTTTAATTTTATTGATCAGTTTTTTTTCCAGTTCATCAAGAGTGTTAATTCTGGCATTTGTAAGGGATTTATGCTCTTCTATTTCGTCATTAAGTTTTTCATAAAGGTTTTCAGGTTCATAGCCATACTCCGCAATTGCCATTTCGCTAACCTCGTTAAGCATGCCGTAAACATACGCCGCCCTGTAAGTATCCCCTGAATAATCTATTAGGGAACCGGCATTTTTAAACTCTTCAAAAGACTGTTTAAACATTCTTCTCTCTCTTAAAAGCACTGCCAGGTTGTAATGGGCTTCATAGTCCAGCGGGGAAATCAACAAGGCTTTGCAGTAATCCGTGATTGCCTCGGAATAAAGCCCCATAAGATGCTCTGTAAGGGCAAGGTTATACCGGGCACTGTAATTACCAGGGTTTAAAATTAATGATTTTTCATAACTCTCAGCGGCTTTTGAGAGTAACTCCCTGTATTTTACGGAACTTTCGGCATAAAGCATTGATTTATCCCTGTATGCAAGACCCATATTATAATATGCCACCGCTTTTAATTTCATAATATATTCCCTATTGTCATAAATAAACGGAATATTTATAAACCGGGTTCTCGTTTCAACTACCTTCTGATACTGATTGATTGCCCTGTCAAATTCCAGCATTTCTTCCGCAAGGACTATACCCAGGTTTATTCTTGCGTTTAAATAGCCAGGTTTATTTTTTAGCAGCTTTTCATACTCTTTAACGGCGCTTTCAAAATCCTCGAATTTAACATAAAGGTTTGCCAGGTTGTACCTTGCCTTTAAATGCATGGGATAGAGTTTTAATGCCTCGTTATAGCGCTCTATGGCTTCTGAGTAGTTTCCTTTTTTATACTCCCTGTCTCCTACGCTTACCAGGTAAAAGGATTTTCCGTTGATAACATATTTAAAAATAAGGTCTGAAAAAATATACACAATAAGCACTGCTCCAAGCAGTACAAGGAATACAGAAAAGTTTTTAAGAAGTTTTTTAAGTATTTTCATAATTACCCATGAGGACTAAGTTAATGTAACTAGGATAATTATAACAACATATAGCCCAACAGGAGAATTTATATTCATCAATAAAGATGGTTTTATAATTACAAACACGCATATATTCGACTCTTACCCAGACACGATCCAGCTATCAAACCGAGCATCCGCTCGGTATTTTTTTATCTGCTTAAAGTAGGGCTCAACTGGTTAACCCGATTATGAATTGCATGTATGCAACTAGTGCATAGTTAAGTTAAATAACCTGAATCTCTAATTAGATTAAAAGCAGTTATAACAAGATTTTAAATGGAGTTAAATTTTAACTTTTATTGAAATTTATTTTGCAAAATACGAAATATTTAGAAATTCGAGTTAATTACAAAAATGCAAAATTCAAAAGTTCTTTAATGCTAAGTTTCTATACCATCAGGTTATTTTCATGCCTCACTTAAAACTTAGAATAATTATAAAATTGAGGTATGGAAAATGCGAAATTATCAATATAAATTTATTCTTTTCATATTAATATTTTTGCTTTTTCAAACTAAAGCCCTTGCAGATAAATTAAAAATTACAAAAGTCGGAGAGCCTTATAAAACCGGAAATGTATACATTCAGAATTTAAATGTTGATTTCAGGACTTGCAGGCAATGGACATTAAAATGTTGCATGCAAAACAGGTTTTTCAGAAATACTTCCAGGCCCCGTCAAAAAATCCATATTTCAAAACTTGAAATCTATGACATAAACTCATCAACAACTCATAAATTTAAACCCAATAATCCAACAATACTAAAAACAGATTCAACAGCAGGATCTTATACTGAAAATTACCAGCTCCGCCTTACTATTGCTGATGGAATGCGGCCCGGGGATTATGCAAATATCATAAATTTTGAATTAATATCCGATTTTGGCGGCGCAATGGATTTTTGCCCGATAGCCTATCCTGTAGAACCAAATTACAGCATGACAATTACAAACCCTAATATATCAATCTTTATAAGTCCTGAGAATGCATCAGTTCCCGGCTATGAGCAAATTAATGAAACTGATACCGATATTGAGGTCAGGTCTAATGTAAAATGGAAACTCAGGGCAAAATCCCTGACTTCGGATAATCCGCTGAACCTGGAATATAAGGTTATAACTTCTTCTTCATACGTGACAAAATATACTGATATTTTTAAACCGTTTAATGATGATAAATATAAGACCATCGCAAAAGGAAAAGCTACGGTGGATGAAAATAACAACCTGGTCCCGGCGCAGATCAAGATAAAAACAAAAATAAAATTACCGCAGTACATACTGGAAGCGGGAGATTATATTTACCCGGTCAGCTTTATTCTGGCAGACTCTTTGTAACCTTCGTAAACAATAGAATAGACCCGGTTGTAGATTTAAAAATTTTATTTTTAATTTTAAACTTTAAGCAGTTTAATATGCATTTATTTTTATTCAAATTAATTTTCATTCGGGGGGTATAGAAAATTAATAAGAATACAGCAAAAAATTTTATAAAATACACAGTAATTTTTTGCTGTATTCCCGTAAGAAAAAAACTTTCGGTTTTTTTAGCCTTAATTGTTTTGTTCTTTAGTGTAATAAATGCCGGTAATAAAGCATTTGCCGATAATTATTCCAGCGCGGGTTTTACGGTTTTTCTGGAAAAGCAGGCGGAAGTTGAATTTCAAGTTAAAGACTCTTCTGGTAATGATACAGGCCTTGTACTGGCTATTACGCTCGGAAGCTGGGGAGGAGCGGCAACGTTAACTTATCTTGGCAGTTTAAGCCCGGTTCAAATGGTTTTTGCGCCCGTGTATAGAAAATTTAAAAATCTCTGGCAGGAAAAACCGGTTATCACAAAATCAGGCAGAATAGCCCTTATAAATTCAAATTTTGAAAAGGCCTTTCAGCCGAAAGAAATATTTAAATTTATAGAAAACGCTCTTAAAGGCGGAAATAAAAATCCGAATATTATTGTTTATAAAATCCAAATTGAGAATAAATTAATAGACCCGACTAAAGATATAGCTTTAAATTCCGGTAAAAACCCCGAAGAGCGGCTTTTTTGCATAAAACCCGAATTAATAAAATCGAGTTTTAATAAAAAAGATGATCTTTGCGGTACTTATACAGGTGAGCTTACCTGTACTTTTTACGGGGAAATTTAAATATATACAACCTGTTAATTACACAAGGGGGATAACTTTTAGCAATTTAATCCTTATATTGAAAAGCGAGAAATTTAGGGGGTTTTTAAAGAGTTATGAGGATTCACAAATTAATATTAACAGCTTTATTAACAGCGCTGACCGGGCTGTTGTTAAAGTCCGGCTGCCTTGCGGGAATGAAAATATCTCCCGTTAAGTTTGAGTTTAACCCCGGAAAAAATCAAAAATACATAACAGGGGCAATACAAATAAATTCAACGGGCAATGAGCCTCTCAGGTTAAGAATTTACCCCGGGTACTTTGAAGTCTCAAATGAAGGCAGTATCCGGGTAGACTTCCCTGAAAACTACCCCAGGAAAGATATAAAAAACATTTTTTTTAACCCTGAAGAAATTACTCTTAATCCTTATAAAAAACAAATAATAAGGTTTACCATACCTGATCTAGATAAACTGCCCGACGGTGAATCAAGAGCAGTTTTATTTATAGAAAATAAAAAAGTAAGAACAAAAAAGCTCCCCTCCCCAAAAGAGGGCATAAACGCCAACCTCCTGATAAAAAACAGGTTTGCCGTACCAATTTATGTGAGCAAGGGAAAAGTTCTGAGAAAAGGAAATATTGAAAAGCTTAATGTAAAAAAACTTGAGGATAAAGATTATGAATTTGAGCTTGCAATAGCCTCTAAAGGCAACTCTCATATCAGGTTAAACGGGGTGGTCCAGCTAATTCACAAAAAAGAAATTATAAAAGAGTTTAAAGTTAAAAATATCCCGGTTCTCCCGGATAAAAAAAGGACAATAAAAGGGAAAATGCCCCCGGATTTAATGGAAAATTCCTCAGATTACACGCTAAAGACAAAACTTTACTACCTCAATGAAGATAACAGGAAAAAAAGACTTATAAAGGAAGTAAAATTCTCCCCTGAAACTATTTAACCCGTAAATTTAAGAAGGAGGAAACAGGGTATGAAAAGAAAACATTTACTTTTATCGGCTTTAGCGCTTTCAGTGGCGGTTTTTGCAAACAGCGTAAAAGCGGCAGACAATGCAAACGCAACTTATACCGGCACATTGAGCACTTACTACGAAGTTGCAAAAGACCAGGACGGAACTGCAACAATCGGGGTTGACGGCTCTTTATCCGGGGTTACAAACCCCCAGTTTACGGTTTCAACAAACAGCGGAAGCGGTGCAAGCGGACACCTGACTACAGCTCAGGTTTCATCTACTGACACAATGGCTAACGTTGGCGGAACTACTTATGTTGCTTTAACAAACGGTACCCCGGCAGGCGCAAATATAAGTAATGCCCTGGCAGCTACTCCTGCTGCGGCAAACAATGCCGATGTTATTGTTTATGAAATTACTGTAACCCCTTCAGGACAGAGCGCTTTTGCCTGGGATGGCACTGACAGCAGGCTTGAAGGTACGGTAATGACAGCAGCGGGAAGTAATACTGTAGATGTAGCTCTCTCAGCATCAGCAAGAGGAGATACTTTCTCAACAAATGACACCGCAGGAAGCTACACTTTAACTATGACACTGACAGCAGCAGCAAGCGTTTAGTTGAAGAGGTTTCAAGAACTACTTTTTACATCAGGTATAACCACAGGGAGCAGGGAGGAAAACACTTTAACGGGGAGGATTATTTCCTCCCCCGCTCTTTCAAAAATGTAGTTATAAGTAAGTAATGGTGAAACATGGCAAAAAATGTCATACGGGGCTCCGGGCGGGGTGGGCAGCTCCCTGCCGGATTACGGATTACTAAGTTAATACCGCTTATAATTTTCTTTATCTTCTTAAATAAACCTTATTCACTTGCCGCGCCCTCAGGCAAACCCATGGTTATGCCCCTTGAGGTAAACGGGAAGTTTATAAAGGAAATTGAAATAAGACTCTGCGAAGACGGGGATTTTGCACTGCCGGCTAAAGCCGTCGCTGAAATTCTTGAAATTAATTATTCTTATAACAAGCTCGAAAAACGTCTAAGCATCGAAAACAATACCATAGATGCCCCGGGGCAAAAAATAATCATAAATTCAGAAAATATAACCCTTACAAAGCCTGTTTTATATTCAAAAAACCTTATTATTACAGATATTCCCGATGATATTTTTGTGCCTGCCGAAATTCTTAAAAAATTTTTAAAAACCAGTATTCATGTTGATTGCGAAAATCTTAATATTGAAATCCAAACAGAAAAAAATCTTGCGCTTTCAAAAGAAAAAAACAACACAGATGATATTTATAATTCTCAAAAAGAAAAAGAAATTATAAAAACTATCCTGCCTGATAATAAAAGGAATTTTTCTTTTCAAACACTCAATATCCAGGGCAACTCGAATTTATATAACTCCAGGCAGGCTTATATAAACAGTATTTCAGAAGTTTCTTCCTTTAATAATACTTTTAACACCAGCTTAAAAGGTAACCTGTTTAAGGGAAATGTTGAAATTAATAATGCTTTTGCCATGGCTGATTCAGGTTTTAACTACGGGGGAATGGGGTTTAAGTATAATAAAGAGCTGAAAAAATACAAAATTGAAGTCGGAAACCTGGACGAAACGAAAATAGGAGATTTTTCAGCCGGCAGAAACATCCTGGGAATCAGGATTGATAAAGCCGGCATGCCGGTAAAAAGCCGGAATATCATTGAAATCAGTGATATTAACACACAAAAACCTGCCCCGGCAATTCAGGGCATTATTAATAAAAATTCCCGAAAAATTTTGAAAATGAATGGGGATAGAGCGGATTACACTATTTTCAGCGGTATTGCAGGTTATGACTACGGACTTTTTAGCAGCTATGAAGGGTTTGATTCCACTAAAAAGCTCGTTACGGGAACCTGTTTTAAAAAAACCCTTACCGAGAAATTTGATATAAGCTTTTCAGGGATTCATGACGTAATAATTTCTTCCCTGAAATCAGAGTACTTACCTGATTTTGTTGATTCCCGGATAAGAACTTCCCTTTTAAATTTTAATTCATATAAGAATTTTAATAACATCCAGGGTAAAAGCCTGCTGTTAAGCGGTCATTACAGGTATAGCAAAAATCTTGAGTTTGAACCTTCTTTCGGGACCAGCTTTGCAAAAAATAAATCATTAAACAAGCTGAACCCCGATGGTCAGGGCTTTTGCACAAGCCTGAAAACGAGTTTTACACATAAAAATTTTAAGTTGAAAAACAAAATTTATTTTTTTTCACCTGATTTTTACTTTGCGGGAAATTCCGGCTGGAGCGGCACTTCAAACAGCACAAACGACAAAGCCGGTTTAACAACGAATATAAGCTACGCAAATAAGGTTTTTTCAATAAACGCATACTCGCAAAATTACCTGAGCGACCTTAAAAACAGGGTTGGGTTCGGAAAAATAAGCGTAAATGACCTTGGCCTGTCCGGTCACGTAAAATTATGGGGAAATGATTTTCTATATTATAACCTGCGTGAAAAACTCGCCATAAATGACCTGGGAGAGCTAAGAAATGCCAATTACAGCTTTAATTACTCAAAAAATATAACAAATAACCTCAGAGCCCGGGTTGACTTAAGATATTTTAAAAACACCCTGAGAAAATCAGATGATGATTTTGAATCGAGTTTTAAAAATAATATTTTCCGCCTGGGCTATAACCTTCCTAAAAACCTGGGACAAATCGGGCTTGAGCACGAATCCTTTGTTAACAGCGGCGGTTCAAGGGATATAACTAATAAGACAATAAATATAAGCTATAATATGCCTGTATTTTGGAGGTTATCGCCTTCTTTTAAGATTGGAATCCCTTATAGCTCTGACGATAAAGGAATAAACTGCGATTTATCGCTTGGATACAAATTTAAATCGGGAAGAGAAGTGAGGGTAAACTATTCTTATAACAGGTCTTTAGGCTATATTTATGACAATTTTTACGTTCCTTCAGGTTCAAGACATATGCTGAGCATAAATCTTCTTGACTGCCTGAGCCTTTTGGGGGGAATAAAGTCCTCTAACCCTTATATTGACGATAAAGGCTATATAAAAATCTGCACATTTCTCGATAAAAACGAAAACGGGATTAAAGAGCCGGAAGAAATCCCTGTACCGGACGTCCAGGTGCGTATCCAGAATATTAACAGGAACATAAAGACGGATAAAAAAGGGGAATACGTATCAAACGGCATAAAAGAGGATAATTACAGGATTTTTATTGAGAAAAACACCTTGCCTGTTCACCTGTCCCCTTTGCTAAGCAACGAAAATTACGAGGCAAAGGTTAAAAAAGACAGGGTAACCCGGGTTTACATACCGCTTTTAAATTCACCGGGGGTAATTTCCGGAAAGGTAAAAATAAAAAATGAACTTGGAAATGAAGTCAAGATAAAAGACTTTATTGTGTGTATATATGATGAAGCAGGCAAGGAAATAAATTACACTTATACGGATGATGAAATGAATTTTTCATTTTCAAACTTAAAGCCCGGCAACTACTCAATAAGGGCTGATAAGGACTATGAGCTGGAATATTGCCTTAAGCCGTGCTCAGGGGAGTTAAATATAGAAATTCCTTCTATTTTGGAGGGGGTTTTCCAGGTAAATAACCTTGTTGTTAATTATATACAACGGGATTATATTTGATAAAATAGAAGATATAAAGTACAGGGCAACACTGGTTGGTTTTCCTGACCGGAAGTCAGGTTATTTATGGGGGTATGAAATTATACCGGAAGAGAACAGGCGATTGAATATTTTCAGGCCCTAAGTAAAAATTTTTTTCTTCATTTGCCCATCTATCTGTTAGTTCAACTAATTGTTGAGGAAAATATCCGGATTTTATTAAATTAGATATGTTTATTAAAAATCAAAAATTTCAGCCTGGAATTGCTTAAAAAGCCATCTGGGTTTTTTAGAATATCTGGCTATAGTATACTTTAAGTCTTCAAATAAATTACCATGTTTTAAATATGCGGTATAAAGAGCTTTGGTCATCTCAAAACGGCTTATGCCTTCATGTAAACCCAAATTATGCTCTACCAGTTCTTTTTGTTCCCGGGTGATTTCAGTGTATAATCCCTCAAATAAAGAACTTAACCTGTCATATTCAGAATAATCTTCACTTAAATCCAGTTTTCCTTCTTTAATACTGCTATCTGAAATATTTATAAACTCAGGCTCCTGACCGTATAAAGAAAATGGTATCCCCATTTCTACTGAATAAGGCATATAGGAACCTATCAGGTTAGACGTTGAATATTTAAAATTTTTTAGAATACCATAAAACCTTTTGGTAAATCGGTAATCACTGGGGTGGCCTGCTGTATAAACCGGGAATCCGGAATCAATAAAAACTTTATGCAGTCCTTTTTCAATATCGCAAAAATGAATGCAAACACTAACAGGTTGAAATTCTTCCGGTAGTTCTTTCAATTGGAATATATAATTTTCAATATGTGATACATCTTTTATATCCGGTGTGCTGTGGGCAGGAAAAGCTATGGTTCCTTTTGCCTCTTTTGACTGTGTAATTTTATTTTTACGCCTGTAAAAAACAAAAGGTGAAAATAAAGTATAACAGGGCTTGCCAGATAATTCTTTCCATCTTTTCACTCTTTCGGGAACGTGATAAAACATTGCATATGCTTTTGTTTCAAGTTCATGCCTGTATGGTTCTATTTCTACTGCACCGCCTCCATGGTCAGTATAAATATGCAAGGGCAGAAATTGAGGGTAAAACCCATATTCTCTGATATATTTACCAAAAGAATATATTTCTGCCTGAATATAATACCATTTGGAAAAACCGGAATGGATATGCTTGGGGTTACATAGATTTAATATTTTTTCTTCGGTGTAGCCGTTCATTAATGTTTTAAACAAAGTTACCTGCCAAGTTTTTTTATTATATCAAAAACATTATGTTGGCCCTGAATAACTCGAGTTATCAGTAATTGTTACATTAATAAACAATTCTTTTTTGCTTAAATTAGTAATAGTTGCTCTGTCGTGCTAACATTTCAACGTGATTACTAATTTAATCTGACACAGGAGTATTTAATTGAAAAATATAGCTATAATACCTGCACGTGGCGGATCAAAAAGAATTCCCCGGAAAAATATCAAAAATTTCGCAGGCAAGCCTATTATTGCTTACTCAATTGAAGCAGCTTTAAATAGTGGTATATTCTATGGAGTAGCGGTTTCAACGGATGATAATGAAATTGTGCGCATAGCAGAAAAATACGGTGCAGCTGTCCCTTTTATGAGAAGCGAGGAAAATTCCAATGATATGGCTATGACAGCGCCTGTTTTAGAGGAAGTAATCTATAAATACAAAAAACTGGGACAGGAATTTGATTATGGTTGCTGTATTTATCCGACAGCAGCTTTTGTAAGCCCGGACAGGCTGAAAGAGTCTTTTTTAAAGATTCAAAAAACCGCCGCAAAAACGTTAATTCCGGTTGTCAAATTTTCCTACCCTATACAAAGGGCTTTAAAGATTGAAAATGACAGGTTATCATTGATTTCACCGGAAAATATGAACGTCCGTTCTCAGGATTTAATGCCGACTTACCATGATATTGGCCAGTTTTACTGGTTTAAAATTGAATCATTTTTAGAAAACCCAACACTATTTTCTGATTTTACAACTACAATTGAAGTACCTGAATCTGAGGTTCAGGATATTGATAACGAAGAAGACTGGAAAATTGCAGAAATGAAATACAGGATTTTAAGAGAAAATGTCAAAATATAAGGCCTTAATAATAGGTGCTGGTCAAGTAGCTGGTGGATATGATGATTTACAGTCTGAAAATATTTTGACACACGCTCATGCGTATCATTTGCAAGAAAATATTGAATTGAAGGGTTTTTATGATATTGACCCTGAAAAGGCCTCTCTTATGGCGAAAAAATGGAATACCAAAGCCATAAAGACGTTTGATAATATTAATGATATAGACATAGTAAGCATTTGCACTCCTAATAATTGTCATTTGAAAAGTATTCAGCAGTCACTTAAGCTGAATCCCAGAGTAATACTACTGGAAAAGCCCCTTTCCGATAATGAGGACGATGCAAAAAAAATTCTTGAAATCTCAAGAACAACCCCTATTCTTGTCAATTATTCAAGAAGATTTTGCCCTGAATTTGAGGGTTTAGCCAGTCAAATAAAAAATGGTGAGTTTGGTAAATATCAGACAGGCAGCGGGTATTATGGCAAAGGGTTTGTTCATAACGGTTCTCACATGATTGATTTAATTAATATGCTTTTAGGGGAAATTAAAAACAGAACTGAAATTACACAGCTTTTTGATTTTCATGAAAAGGATCCGTCCAAATCAATTATCCAGACACTTCTGAATAATAAAAAGTTTTATATGCAGGCAGTTGATTGTAATAATTACACAGTTTTTGAACTTGACCTGTTTTTTGAGTCCGGAAGAATAAAAATACTAAACTCAGGCTTTGAAATTGAATTTCATAGTATTAAGGAAAATGATAATTTTAAAGGTTATAAATCCTTATGTTTTGATAAAGTGGAAAAAACCGGATTAAACAAGTATATGATGTATGTAATCAATAATATTTACGAATACTTGACAAATAACGCAAAATTGAAAATTACTCCAAAAGAGGCAATAAATTATGTATAAATTGCTGTTTTTTGCCCATGATCCGGGGGGAGCCAACGCGGTAGCACCTCTTATCGAGCCGTTGACGCTTAAAGGGCATAAAGTTTTTATTTATGCTAAAGGACCGGCAATTCTCAAATTGCCCGGTTCAATAGAAATGACTCAATCACCGGAAGAGCTTTTACAGGAAATTAAGCCTGATTTTTTAGTAACCGGAACCAGTGCAAATGATTTTACCGAGAAATATCTCTGGGATGAAGCTAAAAAACTCAGCACAAAATCCCTGGCAATACTTGATCATTGGTTTAATTACGGAATTAGGTTTTCAAAATACGGATTAAATAATCTGGAGCTATATAATCAAAATAGAACTTTCGATTATTTGCCGGATTATATCTGCGTAATGGACGATTATGCAAAAGAACAGATGCAAAAAGAAGGTGTGCCGCCGGAAATTATTCTTCCTCTCGGAAATCCTCATTTCCAGAATTTAATAAATATTTCTAAGAACGTTGATTATAAAAATATCAGGGAAAAATTCTTAAAAAACAGGAAGAAAAAACTTATAACTTTTGCCTCAGAACCTTATATTGAGGATTATGGACGCGGAAAAGAAAAGCTGGCTTTAGAGCATTTACTGGAGATTACCCAAAATACCGGTATGCAGGTGTTGGTTAAACTTCATCCCAAAGAAAATTTTGAAAAATATCAAGATTATAACGTGGTTATGGACAAAGAAACCTCGCCTATGGAAGTTATACTGGCTTCAGATATAGTTATATCAATGACATCTATGTTTTTAATAGAATCTTTAATTCTGGAAAAAACTACAGTAAGTTACCAGCCGGGTGAAACAGATAAAAACAAGTTTATACTGACAAAAATGAATGCCTTGCCATTTATAAATTCTAAAGAGGAGTTTTCACAGGAAATTGATAAAGTCCTTTTAAATGAATTTAATTTAAAATATAATTTCAGCATAAATCCCAATGCTATTGAGTGTATTATAGATTTTTTGGAGAAAAATTTGTGCCTAAATTAGCTATAAATGGTGGAAATAAAGTAAGAAGCACTAAATTCCCCGCATACAAGCCTATTGGAAAAGAAGAATTTGACAGGGTCAGGGAAGTTTTTGAATCAAATATTTTTTCAAGGTTTTTAGGCTGCTGGCATGAGGATTTTTTTGGCGGGCCACAGGTTCGGGAAATGGAAAAAGCCTGGGCTGAGTTTTTTGGAACAAAACATGCAATATCGGTAAATTCAGCAACTTCCGCCTTATATTGCGCTGTTGGCGCAATTGATACAGAACCGCTTGATGAAATTATAGTTTCCCCTTATACAATGAGCGCAAGTGCGGTAGCACCGTTAATTTATAATGCCATACCTGTTTTTGCCGAGGTGGAACCCGATTGTTTTTGTTTGGATGTAAAATCAATTGAAGAAAAAATTACGGATAAAACCAGGGCCATCATTGTAGTTGATATTTTTGGCCAGCCTTATAACCCTCAAATCAATGATTTAGCACAAAAATATAACATTAAAATTATAGAAGACTGTGCCCAGGCTCCATATGCAAAACAAGACGGTAAATTTGCAGGAACCATAGGAGATATAGGCTTATATTCGCTGAATTACCATAAACACATTCATTCCGGCGAAGGTGGAGTTTTAGTTACCAATGATGATGAATTGGCAAATAAGTTGCGTTTAATCAGGAATCATGCCGAATCAGTTGTTGAAGCAAAAAGTGAAACAGATTTTGTTAATATGATTGGTTTTAATTATCGTATGACTGAAATCGAAGCTGCTATAGCTCATGAACAACTTAAAAAACTTCCCGAATTAATCAATGAAAGAAGAAAAAACGTCAACTATCTGGAAAATGAGTTGTCAAAAATTCCCTGTTTAACTATGCCAAAGGTTAGGCAGGGAGCTGAACATGCTTATTATGTCCATTCAATATTATTTGATGAGAAAGTTGTGGGTGTTCATAGGAATAAGTTTATTGATGCGGTAAAAGCGGAGCTTATGCCCATTGAACTCCGGGAAACAGAAGGCATAAAAGTCAGCGGCGGTTATTGCAGGCCATTATATTTACTGCCGATGTTCCAGCAAAAAATTGCTTATGGAAAAAACAGCTACCCATGGAGTGCAAGTGACAGAAAATATGACTACTCAAAAGGAATTTGTCCTGTAGTTGAAGACTTGTACTATAATAAATTGTTTATACATGAATATATAAGGCCCGGTATGAAAAAAAGTGACCTTGATGATGTAATAGCCGCCTTTACAAAAGTTTGGGAAAACAAAGATGAAATTAGAGACTGAAAATTTAACTTTGAAGCCTTTATCTCTTGAGGAAACAGAAGATAATTATCCTAATTGGTTTAATGACCCGGAAGTTTGTAAATACAATTCCCACGGCGAAGTTGTATATACAAAGGAAATGGCCATAAATTTTGTAAACTCTATAAAAGATGATAGTTCTAAAATTGTTTTAGCCGTGTATTTAAAAAGAAAAAATATCCATATTGGTAATATATCGCTTCAAAAGATAGACAAAAAGAATAAAAGCGCTGAAATTGCCTATATTTTTGGGGAAAAAGAATACTGGGGCAAAGGCCTTGCAACTGAAGCCAGTCAGCCGTTGATTGATTATGCTTTTAAAGTATTGGATTTGCACAGATTGTATTTTGGTACGCACGTTGATAATATCGGGATGCAAAAAGTTGGGGAAAAATTAGGATTTAAAAAGGAAGGTGTATTAAAAGATGCCCAGTATAAAAACGGAAAATATAACGATGTGGTAATTTATGGGGTTATAAAATAATCCTTTTTATTCAATCAAATCCCGGCTTAATGGGGTTCCCTTGTTGATGTTTTTAACAGCTTTTTGGCCGATAAATAGCCAAAACCTCCTTCAAAATTGAAGTATCAAGGTGGACTATTTGAGAATTGACACTCTGTCTGGCTTTAAGGAAGAAACAAAAAATTCTTATGTAAAATTTTCAAAAATATTCCTTATTAAATTTTTTGGTAATGCTCTAGCCTAAACTGATTTGGTAATGAAAAAAGATCAAAAATTGTCATAATGAACAGAAAAAAAGGAGAATCATTATGGCAATTTTA
>JANQIY010000197.1 GCA_028281965.1 Candidatus Gastranaerophilales bacterium | reverse complement strand
TCCGTTAAGGTATTCCTTAAGGTCGATTATACTTTCAGATTCATTCATAAAAAACTCCTTATATTTTCTAACAGGTATGATATTAGCTTGCATATGGAGTTTTGTGTGAGTTTATTAACTTTTATGTTTAAATTTAATAATATAAATATTTATGATATAAAAAGTTTATAATTTTTTCTGGAGAGGAATATATGCCAATACCGACTTATGAAGATTTAATGTTGCCTTTCTTAAAATATATTTCTGATGGCAGGGAGTATTCATTTAGGGATATTGTTGATTCTTTAGCAAGAGAATTTAAGATTACGGAAGAAGAAAAAAGGGAATTACTGCCAAGCGGGAATCAAGCAGTATTTGATAACAGGGCAGGGTGGGGAAAAACGCATTTAAAAAAGTCCGGTTTGCTTTGTTATCCTAAAAGAGGGTTTTCTAAAATTACTGATAAGGGTTTAGAGGTATTGAGGCAGAACCCTGATAAAATTGATAACAAGTATTTAATGCAATTTCCTGAATTTGCCGAGTTTTATAAATCCTCAAATAATGGAAAAGATAAAACCGGGGATGTGTCTAGATTGTCAGGCACAGAAAAAACGCCGGAAGAAACACTGGAATATTTGATAACAGACATAGAAAACCAGTTAGCTAATGAATTATTAGAAAAAATTAAGAGCAATTCCCCGGAGTTTTTTGAAAAGTTAGTAATCGATCTCTTATTAAAAATGGGATACGGCAGCTCAAAACATGATATTCTGCAAAATACAGGCAAGTCAGGAGATGAAGGAATAGATGGGATTATCAAAGAAGACGAGTTAGGTCTTTCAAAAATATACATCCAGGCAAAAAGGTGGCAGGGAACTATAGGCAGGCCTAAAATACAAGAATTTGTCGGGGCAATTGATAACAAAACACATAAAGGTGTTTTTATTACCACATCCTGCTATTCTGCAGAAGCCAGAGAGTATGCTGATACTAAACCAAGCGTTATCCTGATTGATGGAAAGAAACTGGCAAAATTAATGATTAAACATAATGTTGGTGTAACTGTAAAGCAGGCTTATGAAGTTAAAAAGATAGACGAGGATTTTTTTACTGACTGATAAGCTCTTCTTCCTTGCCGGCATTCTCTATATCTCTTCCGTATCTTCTGTCCATGTTGATAATAAATAGTTTCAATTATTTTTTCCTTTGTCATTGTGGTTACTTTCCTTTCTTAGTCGATTAAAAAACATTCAGGGATGCCTGCTTCTTTGATTTCAGCTTCATCCATATCGCTTATTGGTCTTAAAAAGTCCATGTTTTGCGGGTATCTTTTGCCGTCCGGGCTTAATACGTATGCTCCCATCGCATCCGGTGCGTCTACATAACCGAGCCTGTAAGTTTTTATCACTATAGCTACCTGTTTCTTTTTGGTATCGTAAACTTTAGTTCCAAACATTGTATCCATCTTGCTCTCCTTTATTTTTTTACTGATTGCTGACCTGCTTTGTATGCCTGCTCTAAGGCTTCTTTTATGTTCCAGACTGCCTGCTCTTTAAAGTCGAGGGTGTCTGAGTTTCTGGTTTCGAGGGTTTCCAGGTCTAATATTGTTTTGGCTATCGTCTGTAATTGTTTATTCATCTTGTTTTTCCTTTTTTTTATTCTCTATATTCACACATTACCGTGCATTTCAGGTTTTTAAAGTCATTTGCTGATTAGTTGTATCAAAACAACATATTTAACAAGTGGAGAAGGGCTGCCAGGCTATTGGCAGCCCTTTGTGAGTTTATTTCTTGTTTTTATCTTTTTCTCCTTTCAGGTAAGGGGTGAATATTGTTTTAAAGTTATTGGAGGTTTCTATAAACCACATAAATCCCTGCTCAAGGTTGTCTTTATCTGTAATATCAAAGTCCAGGGTAGTTCTTATCCTTGATGATTTTTTGCCTTCGAGTGCCTGCCAGTCGAGTGCCCCTAATTCTTTTTCAATTTTTTCTTTATTACTTTCCAGCTTTTTGAATAGTTCCTTGTCATTGGCTATCAGCAGCTCACAGCCGAGATTGTTTTTTGAAGTATTGATTGTGAGCTGGATTGATACTCCTGATATTCCGATGGTAATGTACTGCCAGTGTTGCGGGGCAGGGGTTATCTTTGCAGGCAGGTTTTTTTCGGTAATATATTCGCTAAAAGCCTGCCAGAACTCATTTTGTTTTTGTTTTGTGTCCGTTATTTTTCCTTTGGGTTTCCGGTAAGCATTCGGGTCTGGTTTTACGAGTGCTTTTAATTTGGTTTCATCGTTTTCAATATGGGCTTTAAGCACATACAGCTTTACTTCGTGCTGGTTAAACCTGCTGAACATATTGGCTGTTTCCATTGCTTCAGGCGTTTCCTGGTTAATGCACCAGACTATGTTTTTGGCTTTGTGGGCTGCTGTGTGCATTAACAGGTTTGCAAGTGTTTTGATGTTTTGTTTTAAGTCGCATTCTATTACTATTTTTTCGTGGATGTTGGCTACAGCAAGGATATCCGGCTGGTTATCCAATGAAGTTTCTGAAATCGAGAGGATTTGGATATTTGAACCAAGTATTTCCTCAAGCATCTCTTTGCCGTCTTCTGCCACAAATGCTTTAAAATCTTTCCTGGTTTTAAAAATGGTTTCGTTTTTGTTTGTCATACTTGCTACTCCTATATTTTTCTGACATTCACACATTAGCGTGCAATGCCAGGAATTAGTGGAGAAAGCAGGAATTGTTTTACTTTCGGACACAATCATTTGTCCCATATCCAGCTTACAACCGCATAATTTTTTCTTTTTCCGGTATCAACGTGGACAAACAGGGATTTATCGTACCTGATGACAGTTGAAAACAGCCTGCTTTCAACTGCTGCCTCAAATAACTGTTTGTAGGATATATCAGGCGAGGTTAAATCAAAAGCCTGCCCTGTTAAGTGCTTGCTGCCCTTAGCTCCGCCCACATCAATATTGTGCTGGCAGCAGCGTGTCCCGCAGGTCGGGGTTATCCTGGTATTCCTGTTGAATTTCCTGTTCAAAAAATACCGAAATGCCTGCAGGCATATCAGTGCTTCGTGATTAACAATTAATTTCCCGCAGCACCTGCATTGAATTTCATTTTCTACAAAGTTTTGTAATTTAGCCTCTAACATAATGACCTCCTATGGTAAATTAAAATGCGCTAAGTTCCTGCTCGATTGCTTCCAGCTCAGCAGTTGTCCCGGCATTTTTAACCTGATTTGCCTTTAATTTTAAAAAGTCGTCTTTTTGTATAACCTCTGCCTGTACTCCCTGAATAGCAGCTAGAGAAAATGTTTTGTATTGAGCCTCTCCCGTATCAGTATTAATAAATTCATCTGATGCCTGTCCTATAATTTCAGCTTTTTTAACGAGCACAAGAAGCCTGAGAATACTCTCATCCTGCAGGTCAACATAATAGCTTCTAGATTCGCTGTTAATATCAGTAATGGAAACAGGAAAAGGTGTTTGCTTTAAACTATCAATGTTTTGAAGTAACTCCTGCCTGTACTCTTCAATGCCTGCTATCTTTTCCTGATAAAATGGCGGGTTTTTTATCGGCTCATAAACTTTGCCATCATCCGGAATTTCTATAAGTTCATATTCAGGAAGGTTTTTAAGTTCTGTATCTATCTGTCCGTATGAGATTTCACCTGTATTTTTATTTAATATTTTGCAATTTTTATACATTTAAAAACTCCTTTTTATATATATTTCAGCAACTCCGGATGATATTACCCCTCCATTTGCGCTCATATAAATTCCATTAATACCGCTATTGAGTTTTAAACTGAGCTTATTAACGAGTATTAACCTGGACTGGTAGTAAAGATTTGAATATCTTTCTGTTCCATCACCAATAATATAACCGCCGGAACCATTTGGAACTTCACTAGTATTGCTGGTCCTCACATTAACGATGTCATTAAAATATCCATAAATTTGCACTTTGTCCGTTCCAATATTGTGTGAACATAAGTAGTTATGATTAGTTTTTACAATTTGGCTAATTATAGTCTGGCCATTAAATGCATAGCTAATGGGAGTTCCCATTAACCCTGACAGCCTCTGCACCTGACCGATCTTTAGAAACTGTTTTTCTACCCAGATATCATTTTGTCTTAGGTAAGGCTTTAAAGGTTTTTGATTTATTAATAATGCTAAATCACCATTTTCAGGAGATTCAGGCAAGACAATACCTTCTGTAATATTTCCACCAAGAAACTCCTGATCATAATAAGGATTAATAGTTCTTAAATTTGATGTTGTGCTGCTGTATCCGCCTACAAGGTTTACTGTTATTACCTGAAATTTGTAATACGTATAATATCCCGGGCTATGGCAGTTAAAAGTAGGAGAATTCTTAATATTACCGGTGCTTCTCATATCTCCTGTATCAAGAACTTCAGTCCAGTTAGTGCGGTCATTGCTCCCATAAGCTTTCATTCTAACGATACCGCTTAAAGAACCTGAACTGGTGGGCGCATAAAACTGACACTTTGTCATTTTTATAGGAGCTATATAGTTTAGTATTGCGTATAAACCATTTCCCCAGCCCCAGGAAAAAGATATTCCCGTAGAATTGTTTCTATCAAAGAGAGTATAGCCATTAGGCTTTTCTGAATTGTTTTTGGGATTATATGCATCAACAGTAAAACCGTCCTGAGAGCTGCTCTGCATAATAGGGACAAGGTTATCGTTTGAGACATAACCCACCCTGACCGCATTTACCGTTGCAGAAAAAGTTCCATCTCCAACTTCAACAAGGTTATTTTCCTTTAAAACAAATATGTATATTCCATCATCTGAAAAGCCAGTAATGTTTGCTATTGATGAAACAGTATAATAATTGCCGTTTGGGAAAGTTACTCCAATATTTGGATATGAACCGCCAATTTTAAACGCAATCTCTGTTTCAGAAACTTTTTCTATCAGGTCAGGATGACCGTCAGTATCTGTATTGCCGGAATTTACCGAATAAGTTATATAGCCATTGCCGGATTCGTTGCTGTTGGTTGAGATCAGGGGTGTTATACTGTCATCTGTTCCCATATAGAGTTCTTTAGTATCTTCACACCATAAGGGCATTCCTGACGGAGCGGAAGCTGGCAGGTTTATTTTTTCACCCCGTCTAAACCGGATGGTAGTCATTAGAAAGTTCCTCCGTCAACGTTGTTTGTCACTGTATTAATAAATTCAATGCCATCTTCTGTTTGCCTTACAGCAACGATTTTGCCTCCATGACCGGTATAAGTATCAGGAGTATCAGGCAGGTTGATAAAACTGCCGAGGTATGTTGGCTTGTTCTGGATATCTTCCCAGTTAATCACCATATCAAGGTCATTAAGCTCGGATATTTTCTGCCAGCCTGTGCCGTCATAAACATATTCTGCCCCGCCTGCTTCTACGGTCGGATCTGCAGTAGAGTCCAGGACCAGGGCGTGCATTCCGGTAAATGCTGATAACGCATCTCTTGCTGCAATATCTACAACTACTTTAGCCTCTTTAAAGGTTGCAGGAATTTGTGATGTGGGGATTTTCCCACCGGAATCCAGGGTTGCCAGTCCGTTTGAGACACCTTTTTGAAGAGTAATTCTTGCATCAACTGCAGTATTAAAATTCGTAATATCGTCAGATATATGGGTATGCCCAATATCAGACTTGCCTGCAAGGTAATTTGCAAGTTGCGTTGCATTTTCAAACCTGGTCAGCGCTGTTCCTGTGCCGTTTCCAATGTAAAAACATTTTGTGTCAGTGGTGAATAACAGCTCACCTATTGCTGCCGAGCTTGGCAGGTTGGCTGATAGTCCTCTTTTAATTTGAATTGTGCCCATGAAATCTCCTTTCGTTATTTAAGTTGTCTTGAAAGCTCGCATTAAACGGCGTTCCGGGCGGGCTATGCCCGCCCTCCAGTCTCTGCTCGCTTTCGCTAAAACTCTCCAGCGTCTATATTTTCCGCTTCATCAACTATGCCGTCGTTGTCTTTGTCATAAATTGTTGTACTCATAATTAATTCAGGAACTTCCGGGGGTTCGGGAACAAAGATATCCTGTTCATCAGTAAATATTCCTCCGTCAACGAACTCGCAGGAGTCGACAACCCCGTTAGAATTCGTATCATAGAGCCAGATAGGCATTAAATCAGGGTGTGTATGGTTTTGATAGTCAATAAACAGGTTGTTTACAAATTCAGTAGTGGCATATTGTATTGACGGGTCTATTTTCAGCTCTATTACATCCGGGTTTATCGCTTCCAGAAACACTTTTACCCATAGTTCTTTTATTGAGCCCTCGCCTTCAACCGGTTTGTATGTTTCAGGCTGCTTGCCTATTATGAGCAGGTTGTTTTCAGAGTCGAATACTCCGATTTCCCTGGTGTAGAAACCTCCAATATCGTATGGGATTAAGGTTTTGGCATAGAGCTGGGAATCAACACCTATTTCTAAAATCTCACCCCGCCAGTATTCATTTACAAGTCCGGGCTGATTAATATCCGGGTCATAGTAACTTCCGTTTGAATCGCCCACAGCAATGAACGCAAGGTCGATAGTTGAGCCATTTGCCAGAGCCTCATTGACTTTTTGTATGCCTATATTCGTGATTAGAGAATAGAATTCGCTCATAGTGTTATCTCTTCGCTTGTAATCATTGCCGTTCTCAGCCTGTAGTCCGTCTGATTGGTAAGATTAACTTCTAGAGTTTCCATAACAGAGCGGACATTCTTGGTTTCTTCTATTAAATCCAGCAACTGCTCTTCTGTAGTGGATTCATAGCCCCTGTTCTGCAAATCAAGGCTTACTATGAAGTGATAGGGGTCGCCTGAGTATTCAAACCATTCCCTGATTTTGCCGTTGAGGTTTAGTATTTCCAGAACTTTTCGCAGGGCGTATTTTGTGCCTTTGTACCTGTGCAGTTCGATGGCATTTTTTATAAGGTTTCTTTTTTCCTGTTCGGTAGTAGCATACAGCCAGCCTTCGTTGCCCATGATATGAAACTGCTCTGCAAGATGCGGGAGGGCTGAAGCGTCCACCTTATCCACAAGGTAAACAAGCAGCCTGTCGGTTTCAAGGGTGTTATACCTTGCGAACACTTCATCAAAGGCGTATGAGGATATGTCGTTTAATGGGGATAAATTATCCATCGCTGTAGCCTCCGATTGTTACTGTAAACCCTGTGCAGTTTGCCCACTGACTGGTGTCGAGCTCCTGATAAAACGGGGTTGTTAACTCCACCCTGTAAACACCGTAAATGCTGTTTAACAGGGCAATAATTTGCGTTGGGACAATATCCCTGCCGAGTTTTGTCTTTAGCTCTGCCTTGTAGGCATCCAGTTTCTCGTTTACCTGGGTTTGAACACTCGCTGCATCAGCGTAGGTGTAGAGTATGAGGTTTGCGGTGATCTGGAAATCAACCCGCTCCGGCGATGAGACAAGCACCTGATCAGTAAGTGGCCGCACTCGCTCATCGCTGAGATAGTCCTGAATAACCCCAATAACTTCAGGACTCGGGCTGCCCTCTTTCGTAAGAGGGAAAATCTCAACCACGCCCGCCTGCTTGGTGATTACCGAAACATCAATGATGGATGGATGTGCAGATTTGGTATGGAATCTGTAAGCCCCTTTGCTGCCGGCATTTGAATATTGCTCGGGTGCTTCCTTGATTCGTTCCCTTAGCTGCTCATCCGTCTCTTCATCAGCGCCACCTGATGATTCATCAACGTTTTCAGCCTTATTAACATAGCTGACAGGCGTGATGAGATTGTTTACCTCACCTGTGAGATAACCGTTGCCAGTGGAGCCTTCGATATTTGCAGACGCTGCAATTTCCGCAAACATCTCCCCGACTTCGATGACAGCATCCTCATCCGTGTCAAAGATGATTTTGCCGTCTTTTGTCTCAACCTGCGCTCCTTTGGATATTCCAACCTCTACAGAAAGAGGTTCGGACAGGCTGAATCTTAAAACTGTTTTTGCTTTAACTGCAGGAAGTCTTGTTACTCCGACAAGTTCGCCAAGATAATCCAAAACAGGGTATGATGCATAATTCACAAGGTTTTGCTTGGCAGTTTCCTGCATTTTTATCCTGAGAAGGTTTTCCCGATAAACCCCAACATCAATTAACAGCCTTTCAATCTGGGCTGGCTGCAGAGTTTTGCCGGTTTTTTGTTCATAAAGGTCTATCCATTCACGTGTAATGGTATCTGCATCTCTGTCTATGAAGTTGGGTTCAGGTAGTGTCATAAAGTAACCTCGGTATTAGCAGTTAAATCACTTTCTTTAAGCTGCCATTCAATGCTTATTTTTACTTGTTCTTGAATAACGCTTGCTGTTACGTTTTCAATATCAATGCGGGTTTCCCATTTTTTAATGGCATCAATTGTTTCCCTGATGATATTCGGGACTGCTTCATTAATCGGATAGTCAATATATTTATAGATATCCGAGCCAAAATCAGGTCGGTGCGGAACTGAGCCTTTTTGAGTGTTGAGGATTATTGCAATGCACTGGTTAATATCATCGATGCCTTCTGCGATTTCACCGATTTTGTTCAGTTTTGGCTGCCAGTCTGCGTATTTTATGTCCTGTAAATTAGCCATAATTTCCTTAGCTCATCTCCTGATTAGGCGGGGAAGTCGGGCTTCCTTCATTTCCAATGTGGTCGTGCCCATTGTAAATACTTCTCATAGTCTGCATACTGCTTGTATGGTCAGTGATTTCACCTTCCGAGAAGATACCTGCAGAGTTAAACAGCAGTCCTGTATGGTTAATCATTCCTGTAATGTTGATATTCGGGCATATTACGTTTAATTCGTTTTCTTTCCTGTCGTATTCAATCTCCGTGCCATCGCCGAATTTGATTTTGAACTTGTCCTTTGAGGCCACAGGCACCTCATCCAGGTCTGAATAAATTGCGCCAAGTATTACCCCGGCTTCCGAGCGTTCGTCCATAAGGCAGGCGACATGTTCGCCAATATCCGGGATAAAGTAAAATTTATCCTTCTGCGTCTTTGCCTGCAAAATGGCAAGCCAGTATGAGATCAGTTCATCCGAGCCAAACTGCACCCTTGCCCTGCACGTTTTCTCGTCAATATTTGTAACTATTCCGTATCTGAGCATATTTTTTCTCCTGATATTTGACTTTTTTGTAAAAATTATTAAAGTTAATATTAAGTTTTCCGATTATTTAATAGTGTTCATAAACTTTAAGGAGTTAATTATGAAAATTGGTGCGATAGGCGGAGCTGGTAATCTGCCTCCAAAAATGGGTCCAGATGCTTATGCAAGACAATATGCTCAACAAAAAGGCATTAGCTTTGAAGAAGCAAAAGCAGAGCTTAGAGCAAAATTTGGGGACCCTAAACCGCCTGGTCAAGTTTAATTTTATAGAATTTAACATGATTCTACCTCCAAATTCGTTGTGTAACCTGTATTTTTATCAATAGAGTGCTTCACCTGTGTCAGGTGATACTTGCCTGAAAAATTCCCGATGCCTTTAAGCTCAATATTGCTGCCTGCCACAAGGTAAGGCGAGCCTTCTAAAGACAATGAACCCTCTATTTTAGAAATGTTTTTCTGAGCTAAAGCCACCTGTGCCTGTATAATTGCCTGTTCTTTATTCTCACAGCGAGTGTTGAGCTTTAGCACATCGCCGTTTACAACATCATTTGCCCTTATTATTGTTGATATGACGGTTTTTGATTCAGGGTCGTGATATGAAACCGAGCAAGCACGGTATTTTTCATGAGCTTTTTCCCGCAGGTTTATCCCTGCTAATTCCTGCTTTGTTAAAATCAGGGTTGCATTTTCATCTTTTAACTTTTGTGTTTCATAGAACACAAGCTGCTCATCAGCTATTTTAAATATGTATCCGTATTGTTCAGCAAGGTTTTTCAGGAAAGTTAAATCCCGCTCCTTATTCTGGGTAATTCTTTTGACTTTAATTTCCTTGATCTCCCCGACCAACTTTAGCCTGTGTTTCACTGCAATTTCCTGTGCTATCTGTTTCAGGGTTTTATTCTCATAAGCAACACTGTTAACCTGTCTCAGAGCCTTTTTTATATTGGTTGCAAGAGCCTTTAAAGTTATCACATCAGGCGGAGAGGCATATTCAATCTCGTCAATTTCAAAACTTCCGCAGTTAAGCAGTTTATCGTCTGCATAGCCTATTTGAAGATTAAGCGTGTCGCCCTTGCTCGGATACCAGTTTCCCTGCCAGAGTTTGTCAGTATCTTCAAGGCTAATCTGTATTTCATCACTCTGCCCGTGTTCCGAGTCAGTGTATTCTATGCTCAGAACATACGGTGCAACGTTTACGGTTATGTCGTGATTTTCGTATAGCAGTTTAAATGTCGGTTTCATAAATCTGACCTCTTCTTTTTTATTTCCGCCACGGCGGGAGTTGGAATTCTATGGTGTTTTGCGTCTCTATTACAGGGATTTTGAGTTTTATGCCTGATTTCAGGGTTGGTTCTATGGAGACGTGAGGATTAGCTTTGATTATTGGCTCGTAAAGTGTGGCGTTGGTATAAAACTGCCACGCTATTAAGTCCCATCTGTCGCCTTCTCTGGTTATGTATTCGTAGTATTGCTGTTCGTTCATCGTGTTTTAAGCCCCTGTTTTGGTTTTGTTTCTGCCTTTATCTGCCCTGTCCATTCTTTTAGCTTTATCTGGTTCTTGATTGATATGATATTGCCCTGCTTGTCGCTCTGCTCAAGAGTTGATGCGATGTTTTCGATTATGTATGTGCCTACATACTTGCCGTTGCCGAGTATAAACGGCTGTGGCTGGTGGGTATTTGCAAGGGTTTTTAGTTTTTCTATTTCTGTTTCCGGGTTGCAAAAGCTGGAGTGAAAGTTCAGCCTGATATTTAATTCTTCAAGGCTTTCGCCTGTGTATTGAAGCCTGGGTTTATTTTCAATCCTTGCGTGTTCGGCGAAGTTATATGCTTTAGTCTCATCAAAGCCGTTAAAGTAAGTTATTAAGTCAAATCTGATATTTCCTAATTGTGCGTACATCAATAAGCAAGCCTCATTCGTCTTTCATTTTCTTTTGTAATAATGCGGACTATCTCGTCCTTATGCTGGTTCAGGATTTGGGCAAAGTCTGACTTTGCCTGTTCCCCGCCTCCGATTACCGAAATCGTGGGGTTATAGTTCACCACAACACTTCCGCCGGATTGCCTGTTGAATATGTTTTTTACCGTTCCGGCAGGGGCGATCTCTTCACCCTGATGGACTATCGCAAGTCCGGTCTGCGTGATAAACCTGCTGCCAACATCATATTTAGGCAGTGTGCCCGCAGATTTTGCTACGGATGTATCAGTTCCTGCAAAGTTTTTCAGGAAACCAAGTCCCGGAACTTTTAAAGCAAGGTTCAGGAATTTTTTAAATACCGCAACGACTTTATCCCAATTCTGCACAAGGATTATGGCAAGGGTAACAAGTCCAGCTATCCAGCCGATTAATGGGGTTGCAATAATTGCAGCACTCAATACCCTGAATGTGCCAGCAAACCCTAAATTGGCTGCGGTGCTGATTAACAGGGCTGCTTTTTGCAGGCCAAGTGCCCCGGTGTATTGCCAGATATTTCTGACTGCTGCTAATAATCCCTGAGCTGAATTGATAATTAATGCCCTGGTATTTGCAAGAATTGCCAGTTTATTCGCATTAAGCCAGAGCAGTGAATCTTTTAAGGATATTGTCCAGATTCTTGAGCCTGCGATATTCTGGAATGTTGAAACAAGCCAGGCACGTGATGCCAGTGTTGCACTCCACATTGCAGGAACTAACCTTGCAGTAAACGCTGGAGCCAGAATGTTCAAGGTGTTTAATAGACCTGCTAATGCCAGGCTCAACGCCCCGACAGTTACCAGTGTGATTCCAGCCACTGCTGATATCACAACTCCTATACCTCTTATTGGCGTTGGTATCAGGTTAATTAAATCGACTATAGATTTAACCACTCGCACTCCGCCTGTTAATGTCGGTAGTAGGGTTTCTCCGGTTGATATTTGCAATTCTTCAACAGCCGAGTTCAACTCTTTTAAAGCCCCGGTGAAGCTGTCATTTTGCTCTTTTGCTACACGGGCAGCAGTCCCCAGCTTTTTATTGTTTTCCGTGTATTCGATAAGTTTAGTGTTGGATTGGGAAACAATGTTTAACAGGGATTTGGCTGCATCCTGCCCGGCAATTTGCGAGAGTATGGCAGCACGTTGAGCAGATGTCATTGATTCCGTTGCCATTTTTACATCAGAGAGAATTGCCTGCAGCCCCCTGAATTCCCCTGCTGAATCAAGAACACTTATGCCGAGCTGTTGTAATGCCTGACTTGCTTCTCTTGGCGGGTCTGTTAATCGGGCAAGTATGATATTCAGGTTACGTCCGGCCATACCGCCTTTAATCCCGGCATCGCCGAGTATCCCGATTGCAGCGGAGGCTTCTTCTATTGAAACCTGCAGGGCTGATGCCATTGGAGCGGTGAATTTCATTGCATCGCCCATTTCCCAAAGGGTTACGTTTGATGATGTTGTCTGGTTGGTCAGCACATCAGCAATGCGGGTTGATTCCTTCGCTTGCATATTGAACCCGCTGATAATATTGGAAACAATATCAGCAGTGGTTCCAAGCTCTTCCTGGGATGCTGCTGCGAGGTTTAACAACCCGGGCATTGCATCAATCTGCTCGTTTGCCTTGTATCCTGCCATTGACAGAAACTGCATAGCTTCAGCGGACTGGGTTGCCGAGAATACTGTTGATGCGCCCAGCTCCCTTGCGGTTTTGGTTAATGCTTTGTACTCTTCATTTGTTGAACCAGAAAGGGCTTTTACACGCTTCATAGCTGATTCAAAGTCGGATGCTGTTTTTACAGACAGGCCAAGCCCTGCGGTGAGAACACCGCCTGCTATAAGCGAGGTCTTACCGAAAGCGTCAAGTTTTCTGGTAACATCTTCGAGCTTTTTAGCCTGCTCAGTGATGCCCTTTATGGCTTTTGACGCTTTGTCAGTGGCCTGTATAGTTATTCCTACTTTTAAGTCATCTGTCATCGTGTAAGTCCCTTAGTAGGTTTCCTGTTTGATTAATCCAGAAGGCAAGTTCAGACAGGCTCATCTTCTTTACTTCTGATAATGTTGTGTTTGTTGTTGAGCAGAAGATGAGGATTGTTTTGCTGTCGTAAAATTTCCTTCAGACACCTCATTAATCGCATTCAGCAAGGTTGAAACATCATTTAAAGAGAGCTGTAAAATGTCTTCGTAAGGCAGTTTTTGCCCGTCAATTTCTGCGAGTTCCGCAATCAGTGCGTAAGGAATTTCGTCTGTTGCCTTAGCTTTCCTTTGCGACTGCAGGAGATGATATCCCTTGCCATCGTCTATTTTTGCTTTTTTGCCTGATGGTAATGTAATGTGTTTCATGCGACCTCCTTTGCTAACTTTTCAAGTGAAATATCTTTTAAAACTGTGTGATTAAAGCGTTTTTCCAATTCTGCCATTTTCCAGAACTCGTCAGGAAAATATTTCAGAACCTGCTTGAAATAACTTTTTCCTCCCTTTACGCAGGGAATACAGTTGTTGTGTTGAAAGTACAGATATGATTCAGGCAGTTTTATGCCTAATTTAAGCAGTTTTTTCTTTGCGTCCTCTGCCGATAAGTCTTTTTCTATGAGCGGGAACATGACGTTTAAATCAGGATTGGCTTTTATAAACCTCTCTGCCCTGCATTTTTCATCTTTTGTATAGCCAAGATAAACTGTAAAAGGTTCATTCAGGGTTTTAAAATATTTTCGTGCCGGTTCCACCTTTAACATGCGTGTACAGAAAGCTGCTCTTGGATTTGGGATAAAGTTTTCTTTTTCTATTAATTCCCATAAGTTGATCCCGCAGGATATTTCAGTTATTTGAACTCCGATAAGTTCTGAAATATCATCTGCAAACCTTTCTGAATCAGGGTGTTCAGCTCCTGTGGGATTATGCAGTAGGACAAGATTTTTCCTGCCGCATTTTTTAGCTACAAGGTAAGATGTATAAGCCGATTGTGCTCCGTTTGAATAAAGAACAATGTGTTTCATTTAAGCACCTATGTTGTTTCTGTAATCCTGTAAAATATCGACACCGCCGACCTTGTAGATGTTTTCAAGGATGTCGATTTCAAATATTTCTTCACCGGCAACAATCAATTTTGCGTAATTGACTGCCATATTTGTTTCATATTCTGAGTTGTCCCCGGCTTTTATGTTGCCGAGCGGAAAATCCTTGAATGTTCCTGAGATATATGCAACCGCAGGAACTTCTGCTAATTTGCCCATTGAGTTGTATGTTTCAAGTGAGGCTCTTGCCTGAAGCTGAAAGGTTTTAAAGGGGTTAGCAGCTTGTCTCAGGACATCCGGGTAAAGCGAGTTCCACTTAATTTTGCATTCCAGCTTGTCAATACCGGAAAAAAACTCGGCTGAGCCTATCATTCCAAGTGCTTTATGCTCTGACATTTTATGCTTTATCTGCGGGAGCTGGATTTCTTCAGCTCGTCCCAGCAGGTTATTTCCGTCCATATAGATATTGGCATTGGTAAGCCTGTTAATTTGAATTTTGCTCATCTATGATGCCCTCTTGTATTCTTTGTAAAATCTGCAATCGTCAATTCTGATACTTTTGTGCCTGATTACTGCCAGATCGTCCCGAAGTGCATTTAGCAAGGGACAAATTTCCATATTTTCACAGTTAAGGCACAGGTCGTGTTTGTCTGGCCGAACCTGCATAATTCTGAAGGGACTAAAGTACATTCTCATTTCCCAAACTCCTTAATAAATTGATGTCTATAAAACTTTCAAAAGTTATCCGCTCCGCCGGGGTAGGAGGCATAAATTCAATATCAAAAGTTAAATGCCCGTTAGCTATCTCGGTTGGCGGGTTTTTATCGGGGTTAAAAGTGCATTTGCCGTCTATTAATGCTCCCCTGCCTATAAGTGTGCGTATAAAAGCGTTTACTGACTCGGTTATTGAATCGATAAGCCCGTTATCAATCGGGTAATCAATGAATTGCAGCATTGAGTATTCCACGCTTTCGTGGATAATGTCAGCTGTCCTGCGAATATTGATAAAATTTGTTGGTAACGTTGATGTTGGAAAGCTTGCATTACGGTTTCCCCAGGTTCTAAAGCCTGAACCAAAGGAATTAAAGACTGTTACTATACCTGCTTCGTTCAGTAGGTTTACCTCGCTGTTCGGGTCATTTATCATCGAAGTCAGGTTTCTTTCAACGCCGATAATTCCCTTGATTTCAGTATTGGATGGCGACCAGTGATAGCCTCTGTCAATATCTTTTGCTGCTATAACACCGGCCAAACGGGAGGAAAAGGGTTCCAGGTAGGTAGTGTCGGTTTCTGTGTCGTAAACTTTTAACTGCGGGTAACAAAAAACAAGCCTGTCGGAGGAAAAATTAAAATTGATAGTGTCATTTCCCCTGCCTGATATGGCAGCCTGGACACTTGTTCCGACAGGCGCATCCACGAGTCCGATTGCTCTTATTTCTCCTGCCACAGCATCAATTTCAGTGACAACCGCAGCATCTTCACAATATTTTGGGGCTATTATTGTTTTTGGAAAGAATCCAAACAATGAATAGCTGTCCTTTAATGCCTGTAAACCGGTTCTTTTGCCCTGAGCATCAACCCCTCCGATAATATCCGATAGCTGGACATCAGCCACTGTTGTATGCACATCCGGGTCAAATACGTTTACCACTATGATTATTCCAGCACCCTGGTCAAATATGGCATTTAATGCTGCAGGGATGGTAAATCCTGTTGTCGGCTGCCCGAAATACAGGGCTGCGTCTTTATCGTTGGTTATTAAAACAGGCTTATTCACTGTTTTGTAATCAGCACCCACAGTATCAATCGGGGCTGTGCCGATAAGTCCTATTACAGCAGTTTTTACTACTTTTATCGGGCGTGCACCCTTGTCTATTTCTATGGTTTCAACTCCGTGCAAAAAGTTTGCTGGCATAGTTATATCACCTCGTCATAGTTATCTTTTACCGGTGTTATTAGCGTGAAATTAATTGAATACTGCCAAATTCCGGCTGTTTCTATCAGGAAATTCTCTTTTGAAGGCTGCATTTTTGAGCAGTTATCAGGTTTGTAGCCTGTGAGCAATTCCCTTACCCTGTCCAGATAAAAATATGCTCCTTCATGGCTTCTCAGGTTTTTTGTCACCACGGTGACAGAAAATTCCATTTTTTTATCCTGAACAATATATCCGATGCTCTTTGACTGTGAGTAATTACCTCCCTGGTAATGGACAAGAATCGCTCCCTTAGGATGGGTCAGCCTGAATTCTGATGGTTTTTCAGGAAAACCTTCCACGTGAAGTTCCGGGATGTTTTCCCGTATTTTTTGTATAATCTGGTCTTCGATGTTCTTAATCATTGTTTTGCTTGTCCTTACATTGAATCGAGAAATTCTCGAGTGAAAATTCTGTTCTTAAGCGTTGTGTTTACTCTGTATTCACCCAGCTTTGGGGCTGTTCCCGCAGTTTCTATGCCAAGGGAAACTATTCCTTTTTGAATCTGCTCCAGCAGTCGTATGGAATTTTTGTATTTATCGTTGATGGAATCAGGCATATCCGTGTGGAATCTTCTTGAATACAACCTGTATATGCTCAAATCAGTTGCCATTACCCTTAATATTTCCGGCACAGATTGCAGAGGGAGTGTGTATCTTCCAAGCAGGTAACCATCAATCAGGGTTTGGGCGTACGTGATTGTTTCATCAACCACGTCTTCATTGATTTGGCCGGATAAACTATCATCCGTAATCTCTATGAGCGTGGCTTCCTGAACCTGTTTTTTTATGTCATCAAGAGTGCAATACATCTAAATACCCCTTGCTATCCTGATGATTTCACCGCTGCCCTGCGATTCATCAATGGCATAGCCGTTTACTTCGTCATTAACTCCGGCTGTTTTTGCCCTGCCCTGCCCGTCAGAAGTAATCTTATCGCCTGCAGCTATTGACCCGCCTGTTTCTATGAGGAGAATTCCGTTTAATGCAACGGGGGCTAGCTGGTTTTCTTCGGTTGAAGCATCGCAGACCCCCAGGGCTTTATCCCCGGAATTGGTATGCCTGCCGTTAAAGCCTACAAACCTTTGCTTTGCCAGGTTTTGCCCTGCCATAACCGAATCAATAATTCCTGGCTTGTATGTTCTTTCCATTATTCAGTAACCTCGTTTTCTTTTACTTCATTGTTTTGAGCTGGTTTTGATGTTGTTTTAGTAGTGTTAGTTGTGGTTTTTGTTGTTTTGGGTTCTTTTTCCCTGACAGGAACAAGATAATTCCTGAGTTTTTCAGCGTCTTTATCGTCAAGTTCTATTTCAGAACCCTGCGGATAAAGTTTTTTGTTATGAAGAATGTCTGTTTTTTGAATTTTGTATTTAGGCATAATCCCCCTCCTTATACTGTGTTACTGATTAGATACCCGGCTTCGGGCCCGACTAAAAACGGTGTGTAAATGTCAGTTGCCCTGATATATTTGACCTTATTGCCTTCTTTTGTGTATTCATCGATTCTTAAGGCGTTTTTCTTCTTTACGATATAGGCAAATGCCGGGTCATACTCGGTTCTTGAAGATAAAGAAGAAGTGTAGGCAAGTATTACGTTGTCCTCCCATACCCGTATAAATTCACCTGTTTCATTTACAAAGACAGACCTGCCTACAACAATGTTGGGTATCTCAAAGATTTCCTTCATAAAATTAAGGGTAACTATTTTATTTTTGGTATCGCTTATTAGTCCTCTCAGTTGCGGATGGCGCTTTAACACCTTCCAGGTTTCGTACCCTATAATCATTGTGTTTGGGTCTTGCGCTATTTTTCCGGCTACTGCGTCTTTGGCATCCTCAATCACACCTACAGGATCAGATTGACTTTCATTTGAAAACCTGGAATTTCCGCTCAAGGCGATTTTATTTCCCGTGGGGTAATTATCAGGATTTTGTACCAGATCAGCGCACTGTTTTTCCTGCTTAAGTTTTAAACCTTCTGTTACAACGTTTGTTGCGTGCAACTGCAGCTTAACCTTTTTGGACTCTTCTTCCTCCCTGTAATCAATAGGATATGCAAGGTCGTGTTCCATAAGGGTTGCTGACTTTTTATTAAATCCTTTAGGGCTCACAGTGTTTGAATTTGCCCTTATGGCACGCTCCGTGTTGTAAACAGAGAAGGCTTCCTTGTTAAATTCAAAAATGTCGACTTTTTCAAGTTCTGATTCGATTACCGGGAATAAGTTCTCTGCAATAAAAGCTGAGTTTTTGTATCCCCTTGCCACCTCCGAGAGGTATGCGTTTATGCGTAGGTCTTCTAATCTGCCCATTTTGTTACCTCGTATTACTTGTATAGTTTTAGTAGTGCGTCTTTAAAAGTTATGTTTTCTTTTTCAGCAAGGCATTTAGCCTCTTTGTAAATTGCAAGGCTGTCTTCGCTTGCGTTTGCAAACTCTACCAATTCATATTCACCCTGCTCAATCAGTTGTTTTTCAAAATGCCGTTTGGTTGCAATCTCAATCATTTCAACCTGTTTGGGGAGTGTTTTGATAAAATTCTTTATGTCTTCAAGATAAACAGGCTCCCCGTTATCCTTTGACCCGTAAATAGCAGCAAACATATTCATGGCCGCTTCTCTTTGAGCCGGTGTGAGCCTGCCTACGGCTGCTCTTTCATCCAGGAACTGCTCAAAATCCTGCCTCGTAACGATTTCTTTTAGTTGTGAGAGTTCCTGCTCTGTTTTTTGCCTTGAGGCTTCATAGTCCTGAAACCTCTGCATTTGAGCTGATAAGCGTTTAACCTCCTCCTGCAGGGATACAACCTGGGTGTTATCCTTATCAGGCTGGTTAATCATGTGTGCTAACCGGCTTTCAATATCAGAAATCTGGTTTTGAACCTTTACGATTGCCTTCAGGACAAGAGAGTCCTCGTTATCAGTTTTTTCTGCCAGCTTTGTTTTTTCAGGTTCTTCCAGTTCAAAAATATATGTTTCTGATTCAGCATCCTTAAATTCAACAGGCTCCATTCCCTTAACCTGCGGAATGCCTGCGCCAAGAAAAGAAACAGCTTTCAGGTAAGGTTTCCTGCCTTCGAGTTCCTTGTATATTTCAACAGAAATTTTTCGATACTTTCCTGACTGAACAAATTCTTTTAGCTCATCAGTAACGTTCCTGAAAGAAGCCTTTAAGCTGCCGTCTTCCGCTTTTAATCCTGACACCCACCCGTATGCCGGGCCCTTTTGTTCATGGTCAAGCGTTATGGGGGCTTCGCTGAATTTGGGGTCATAGTTTTTTGCAAGTGCCTGCACATCATCTTCAGAGAAAACTCCCTGCGGATATGTCCCGGCTTTAAATACTTCAAAAAATTTCATTTCCGCCCCCCCTATTTTTCTATTGGTTCAGTTGTTGAAAATCTTAGAATGCCGTTAAGCACTGTTAATATTCCTGCCTGCAGCTCCGGCGGAATAACAAAACCTGTCCGGGACTGAATAACTATTGATGCTAAAGCCATAACGTTTACCCAGAAGGTTTTTGATTTGTAAAACTTTTTACCTGGCGAAGCAGGCGGTGCTGTCCGCATTTTGTCTGTTGTCGTTTCGTTTGTCATAATTAGCCTCCATTGCTTTGCCTAACTTGTTTTAGAAAAAATTTTGCAACGCAAAAGGCAGTATAGCCTGCTTTTTTGTCTCGCTTCCATGATTTTGTGGTGTCGCAAAAATCATGGAAATGGGACAAAAAATTTGTCTATACTGACAATGCTTTTTTATGCAGCACTGCGGGAGTGTTTTTTCAAAAAATCCGGCTTTGCCGGTTTTTCTGAAAAACAAACTCATTCTAGTTTAGTTACCTGCTTTTTTAAGGAGGAGTAATGAGCGAAGCAGCAGTATTTATAGAACTTGTTAAAAACATCGGTTTTCCGGCAGTGGTTTTTGCCATCTGGTACATTTACCACAAATCGCAGGTGAAAACTTTTGAAGAGATTATCAGAAACAACTTTGCTGTTTTAAAAGAACTTTTGGAAACAAACAGGCAGCATACGGCAATTTTATCAAGGCTGGAAAACAAAATTGACGCTAATTTGTGGTGTCCGTATATTCGCCAAACCACAACAGGAAGCAAGCGGAGGATGGAAGTTGACTAAAAAGGAAATTTACTCTTCACAGGCAGAGAGAATGTATGTTGTAGAACAGCACGGGCTGGAGCGAATAGCTGATGATCTGGGCTTAAATATCAAGACAGTTTTTGCGTGGAAGCAGGAAGACTGCTGGGAAGCAAAACGGTTGGAATTTTTAAAGAGCAAGCAGATGTTTCATGAGGAGTTGTACCACTTTGCCAGGCAATTAATGCACTCCATTCAGGAAGACATTGAAGAAGGCAAAAAAACAGACAGTGGAAAACTGTACACATTCACCAGAATGCTTCCTTTGATAACAAAAATCAAGGAATACGAAGACGTTGCAGCCAAAAAACAAACAGAAGACAGGGACAAAACAACTCTCACGGATGAAGACGTAATGGAAATTGAAGAGCTTCTCGGCATAAGAAAACACCGCAAACCTAAACCAGAACAGGAAATTCAAAAAGAAATAGAGAGCGAATTAGAGGAGAAGAGCAATAAAAAACCTATTGAATCTTGAAGAGTACTTTCTTCCATATCAGAACAGATGGCTTGATGATGAGTCGCCAATAAAAATCTGGGAAAAATCAAGACGAATCGGCGCAACCTATGTCCAGAGCTATGAGGATGTTATGGACTGTGTTAGGGACAAAGGCTATGACGTGTGGTTCTCATCTGCCGATGAATCTGCTGCAAGGGAATACATAGCCTATTGCGAGCAATGGACAAAGTTTTTAAAAATAGCTGCAAAAAAACAGGGCAAAATAGTTGTTTTTTCTGATGAAAACATCAAGGCATTTGTAATCGAGTTTGCAAACGGCAGGAAAATCCACGCACTTTCTTCTAACCCCAAATCATTCAGGAGTAAAGGCGGGAAGGTTGTTTTGGACGAATTTGCACACCACGATAATCAGGATGCACTATGGGCAGCAGCTAAACCCTGTATCACATGGGGTTATCCTCTGAGGATTTTATCAACCCATAATGGGCAGAACTGCAGGTACTTTAAGTTTATAAACCAGATAAAGCAGGGGAAAAAGAACTGGTCTTTGCACACAACCCCAATCCAGCTTGCTGTTGACGAGGGGCTTGTTGACAAGATTTACGACAGGCCGACAACCGGGCAGGAAAGACAGGAATGGCTTGAAGAGCAGAAAAATAACTGTTTTGATGAATATACCTGGCAGCAGGAATACTGCTGCGAAGCGGTTGATGAGGCAACAGCATTCCTTCCCTATGAATTAATCGCAACCTGCGAAACCGAGAACCTGTACCAGGAGTTAGCGGAATTAACAGGCGACATTTACGTCGGAATGGATATAGGAAGGAAAAAAGACCTCTCTATTATCTGGGTTATTGAAAAACTCGGGCTTGTTAACTATACAAGAATGGTTAAAATCCTTGAAAAAACCGAATTCCGCATTCAGGAAGAAATACTTGAAAACATTTTAAAACACAGGCATTTAAGGAGATGTTGTATTGATGCAACAGGACTTGGAATGCAGTTGGCAGAAGGTGCACGGCAGAAATTCGGCAAGTACAGGGTTGAACCTATAACCTTCACCAACAGGGTTAAAGAAGACCTTGCGTATAACCTCAGAACGCATTTTGAAGATAAAACCATTTATATCCCAAATGAACACGATATAAGGGAAGACCTGCACTCAGTAAGACGAGTTGCAACCACAGCAGGCAATATCCGCTTTGATGTTGAAAAATCAGATGCCAACGGACACGCTGACAGGTTCTGGGCACTTGCTTTAGCCCTGCATGCAGCCCAGGCAAAACCCTGGCCTATTCATATAGCCACAAGAAACAGGCGCAAAAGCATTGATATGACTCGTGGTTTATATGACGGAATAGACTTTGATAACTGGTAATTAAGGAGGGAATGAGCTTTTAGCTCCCGCAAAGCGTATGAAGAAATTATGGTTAAATGAGCGTGAATATGTGCTTTTTAACGAGGCTAAAACCAGCCTGGTAAGTGAAATCGCTACCAGAAAACGCTCTATTGATTTTTACTCAATACTGCAAAACCTTCCTGACCCTGACCCGGTATTAAGAAAACAGGGCAAGGATATGAGAGTTTACAGGGAATTTCTGTCAGACCCACACGTGTGGGCCTGTGTGCAGTCAAGGAAATCAGGTGTCTTATCTCTTGAATGGGGCATAGATTCAGGCAAGGTAAAGTCAAAGCAGGCTGACATTGTTGAAAACATATTCAACACCCTTGATCTGAATACCATAATTTCTGAAATCCTTGATTGCGTGTTTTTTGGGTTCCAGCCACTTGAAATTATGTGGAAGCAGCAAGGCAAGCTGCTTGTGCCTGCTGAAATAAAGGCAAAGCCAGCCGAGTGGTTTGTTTTTGATGATGAAAACAACCTGAAACTAAAAACCAAAGGCAATTCCCAAGGGGAGCTGCTTCCTGAGAGGAAATTCTTATGCCCGCGGTATAACCCAAGTTATCAAAATCCCTATGGGGAGAGAACACTGTCCAGGATATTCTGGAATGTATCCCTCAAAAAAGGCGGGCTTAAATTCTGGATAGCGTTCACTGAAAAGTACGGAACCCCATTCCTTGTGGGTAAACACCCACGGGGAACCTCATCAGAAGACACTGAAAACCTTGCAGATATGTTGCAATCCATGATTCAGGATGCTATTGCTGTTGTCCCTGATGATTCCAGCATAGAAATTCAGGAGGCGAATAAAACATCATCAGCTGATATTTATGAAAGGCTGATAGACAAAATGAATTCTGAAATATCAAAAGCAATACTGGGTCAGACACTCACGACTGAAATAGGGAATACAGGAAGCTATGCCGCTTCAAATACCCATATGGGAGTCCGGCAGGATATTGTTGAATCTGATAAAAGGGTTGTTGAAAGGACTTTAAACCAGTTAATCCGCTGGATATATGAATTAAACTTCAATGAAAATTCTAATATCCCTGTTTTTTCCATGTGGGAAGAGGAAGATGTCGATTTACCTCTGGCTCAAAGAGATAAAATACTTTTTGATTCAGGAGTTACATTCACAAAAGAATACCTGATGCGGACATACGGGTTTGAAGAAAAGGACATTGAAGTTCAGGGAAGCACTGAAAAAATTGATAAAAAACAGGCATTTAGTGAATTCGCTGAGTCACAATTTCCTGACCAGCAGGCAATAGATAAATTTATCGATTCTTTTTCGGATGATGAGCTTCAGGCTCAGGCAGGTACAATTTTAAAACCAATCTTTGACCTTATAAACAGTGCAAATTCCTATGAGGAAATATATGAAAGCCTTTTTCAGAAAGGCTTAAAGACAAATGTAATAGAGAAAATCTTACAAAAGGTCATATTTGTAAGTGAAACATGGGGGCGAATTAATGGACTTGATTAACAAACTGATAGTTGGAGACAGCTTAAATTCACTCAGGAAATTACCGGAAGGCTTTGTGGACTGCGTTGTAACCTCACCGCCCTACTGGGCTTTAAGAAATTACGGCACAAATCCTGTAGAGTGGCCGGATGGTTGGATTGGCGAACTCGGATTAGAACCGAGTTTTGAACAATATATCACACACCTGTGCGATATTTTTGATGAAATAAAAAGAACATTAAAAAATTCCGGCACCTGCTGGGTTAATATCGGGGATACCTACGGGGGGAACTGGATGGGATTATCCAATATCAGGCATTTAAAAAACAGATGTAACAAGAGCTTGCTTTTAATTCCATTCAGGTTCGCCCTTGAAATGCAAAACAGGGGCTGGAAGGTGCGCAATGTTATTATCTGGCAAAAACCAAACTGCACTCCCCAGAGTATGAAAGACAGATTTACTGTTGATTTTGAATACCTGTTTTTCTTTGTAAAAAGTGATAAGTATTATTTTGAGCAGCAGTTAGAGCCGTTTAAAGAATCCTCAATCAAACGCTGCCAGGGCGGGTGCAGTAGGAACAAAGGAGAACGCTACCAGGGACTGAGTAAAAAAAATTATGATAAATACCAGCAGAAAGTCCTGAATGGGGAAGTAAAAGGTAAAAACAAGAGAGCCGTCTGGAATATTCCCACATCACCATTCAGGGGTGCACATTTTGCTGTTTATCCCCGGAAATTAATTGAAACCCCAATAAAAGCCGGATGCCCTGAAGGCGGGCTTGTACTTGACCCGTTTATGGGTTCAGGAACAACAGCCCTTGTTGCGGAAAAACTAAACCGAAACTGGTTTGGCATTGAATTAAATCCTGAATATGCCCGGATGGCAGAAGGCAGGCTATACACAGCCAGGGAGAAACAAAATGCAGCCTGATTTAAAGTACCTGGTTAATTTACCCCCGGAAAAAGCCATTAAATTCCTCAAGGATAAAGACTATAAATTCTCCTGGGACTGGCAGGAAGTCTGGCAGGATGCTCATAAAAAATCCTTTACCGTTGCAAAGGTGTTGAGGGAGGACATTCTCTCTGATATCAGGGAAGCGGTTGAACAGGCAATGGCAGAAGGCCAGACCCTTGAGCAGTTTAAAAAGGGGCTTGAACCGACCCTTAAATCCAAAGGCTGGTGGGGTGAAATAACCGGGAAGCCTGATGAAGTAAGGGAAGAACTCAAAAAACGTAACTTAATAAAAGATGCCGGAGTTATTCCTGACGGGGATGAGCCAATAACCGTGAAACTTGGAAATCCTTATAGGCTGAAAACCATTTATCGGACAAATATCCAGACCTCTTATATGGCAGGCAGGTACAAAACCCAGGCTGAAAATATTGATAATAGACCATACTGGCAGTATGTTGCTGTAATGGACAGGAAAACAAGAGCATCTCATGCCCGTTTAAATGGCAGGGTCTTTAGGTATGATGATCCCTTCTGGAACGATTTTTACCCGCCAAACGGTTGGGGTTGCAGGTGCAGGGTCAGGGCTTTATCTGATGACAATATTGAAAAAAGAAGACTTGATATTGATTCTGCTAAGGGGCAGTTATCGCAGGAAATGAAGGTTTTATCGAAACGGACAGTTGAACTAAAACCTGTTGCAGTTTACACAGATCCCTTAACAGGGCACAGAATATCTCCGGATGTTGGCTGGTCATACAATCCCGGCAAGGAAATTGGAATTTAACGTTAAAATATGGAGGCAGCTTTTATGCAAAATCAGGAAAATTCAAACAAAAATCGTGGGAATAATGGGCGTAAAAGGAAAGTCCCTGCAACGCATTTGATTAACTGGGTAGGAGGTAAACGACTTTTGCGTAAGTATCTTGAGCCACTTGTCCCGGACGATATTATCAGCTACATGGAGGTATTTGGGGGTGGTGCATGGTTGCTGTTTTATAAAGATAAATGGGCTGATCTGGAAGTTTACAATGACTTTGACTCAAGGCTTACCAACCTTTTCAGGGTTGTAAAATACCATCCCAATGAGCTGAGGAGGGAAATGAGGTTTATGCTTGGCAGCAGGGAGTTATTTGAGCAGTTTTTATACCAGGAAGGCTTAACTGATATTCAAAAAGCTGCAAGGTTTATGTATATAATAACCCGCTCATTCGGGGGCAGGGGAGAAACCTTTGGCACGGTCAAAAAGAGCTCTGGCGGGGCAAGTAAAAGCCATCAAAACCTTATGGAAAGAGCATACGCAATACATGAACGGCTTGATAAAGTCCTGATAGAAAACAGGGATTTTGAAAAATTCATAAAACAGTATGACCACGAAGGAGCATTCTTCTATTGCGACCCGCCATATACTTTTGGGGCAGGGTATGCTGTTACATCTACCAAAGACTTCGACCACGAAAGACTCAGGGATTGCCTGAGAAATATCCGGGGCAGGTTTTTACTCTCTTATGATGATTCAAAGAAAGTCAGGGAGCTATACAAAGACTTTGAAATGGTTGAAGTTGAAAGGCTTAACGGAATTAACAACAGACAGGCAGGAGAGCGAAAAAACAAAATGTTCAAGGAGCTTATCATAGCTAATTATCCAATCAGGCGAAAATTCGCAGAGGCTGTAGGGCAGGCTTTGCCTGACCGTAATGCCGTTTAAGACGAATTTTTAAGAAGGAGACGTTTTATGAGCGATTTCATAGAAATTCAGCTTGATAATGATGAATTGCAACATTATTTAAACCGGCTTGCCGGGAAAACCTCTGATCGGCGACCGCTTATGAAAAATATTGCCGGGATTCTTGAGGATTCAGTTGAAGAGAACTTTACCCGGCAAGGAAGACCGAAGTGGGAAGGGCTGAAAAAACCTACTATAGAAAGGCGTGTCAAAAAAGGGTACTGGCCGGGTAAAATTCTCCAGGTTCGGGGCGAGCTGGCAGCTTCCATTACCAGCCATTATGACGAAGATTCAGCTGTTGTCGGCACTAATAAAGTTTATGCGGCTATTCACCAGTTTGGAGGCCCGGCTGGCAAGAATAAAAGTGTTAATATTCCGCAGAGACCTTATTTAATGCT
>JANQIY010000183.1 GCA_028281965.1 Candidatus Gastranaerophilales bacterium | reverse complement strand
CTTATTTCGTTTGCATAAACTTCTGATTCGTTGTTAGCTGTGACGTTTCCGGCGCTGTCTGTAATTCTGACTTCAGATGTGTTGTTAGCTGTTACATCTTCGCCTACATAACCTGCTTTTACATAAGAGTCATTGTTAGCTGTTACGTTATGGTTAACTGTATTAACTTTGACATAAGGATCCTGGTAATAGTCACCATCAAACCCTGCGATTACATTATCAGCGGTTCCGGCATAGACCTGGGAACTTCCGTGGGCTTCAATGTCTGCAACAGTTGCATTTTTTGCGTTTACTGTTGAGTTGCCCCAGCTGATTATATCCCTTGCTGTGTTGATAATACCGACTACTGACCAGTTTCCGGCTAAAACATTGCCGTTAACCGTATAAACTTTTACATCCGAGTAATCATAAGCTTTTACCGGGCCGTTTACAGTACCGACTTTTACTTCAGGGGCCTGGTCGGTATCGTTGGTACCGTTATTGTCCCCGGCTGTTACCGAATCAGCAACGCTTGCTTTTACCATAGCATCATCCATTGCAAGAATGTCGCTTACGGTTGCGTTTCTTGCGTTTACTTCCGAGTTGTCATTTGCGTAAATATCTTCAGCTGAGATTGCTATGTTTACTGTTGATTCATCATTTGCGTAAATATCCTTGGCATTATCAGTGTTTACGGTTGAATTGCCGTAGGCATTTGTATCGCCAAGGATTGTTCCTGCTGTTACGGTTGAGTAATCATAAGTATTTACATCGCCTGTTACTGTCCGTGCTGAAGATACAATGGTTGATTTATCATACGAGCTGACGTCACCGTCAATTGTATCTACGTCCACGTGAGCAGTTACGCTGGAGTCATAACTTCCGTCGTCATTACCGGCAATTACTGAACCTGAGCTTGCCGCATACACTTCTGACCTGTCTTCTGCAAGGATTGTACCTACAACGGCATTTTCAGCGTTAACAAGTGATGTGCCGTAGGCTTCGACATTTCCTGCCGAGGTGTTTATATTTACTGTTGAATCATCATATGCCGTTACAAGAGCATCAATATCCCTGTAGTTTGATAATGCTGATCTTGCGGAACCGATGATGGTTGGGTAGTCTTTGTTATGAGCATAGCCGACTTCATCTGCGGTTACTTCTGAATCACCGTGAGTGACTACAAACTCTGTTCCGGAAATGTCAACGGTTGCGTTATCAAAAGTAATTACTCCTTCACCGCTGTTTCCTTCTACCGTTACATTTGAGTCATCCCTGGCTATGATATTTCCTTTAACATCGCTGCTTCCTACATTTCCGGCTACATAAACCGTAGAGGAATTGTTTGCGAAAATATCCTCACCTACAGAACCTGCGTTTACTGTTGAGCTGTTATTAGCTGTTAGGTTACCTTTAATTTTGTTTACTTCAACATAAGTGTCCTGATAGGAATCGCTTGAATCGCCTGCAAGTACGTTATCAGCTGTTCCTGCATAAACGTGCGAGTTTCCATGTGCATAAATATCTTTTACAACGGCATTTTGGGCGTTGATTGTTGAATTTCCTCTTGTTGTTATGTACTTTGCCAGCGTTTCTATATTAACTGTTGCCCCGTGATTTGCAAATATATCAAGAGCTTCGTCAACAGAGACGTTTGCCAGCCATTCAGCGTTAATATCATCAGCTGTTTGAGCATCTACTATTGACTTGAACCCGGCGTTAATTTCGCCTGCGTGATTGGCTATATTAATGGTGTTTACACCGTAAGCTTCAACTCCGTTAGCTGAATTTGCGTTTATAATAAACCTTTCGCCGTTATTTTTTGCATCAGACGCTCCGCCGTGGGTGATAATTTGACCTGCAATATCATTTACGTTTATGGCTCCTGAGTCGCCTTTTTCTGTACCATACGTGCTTGATACATCAAGATCACCGCCAATGTTATTTGCTGTCAGGTTAAATGAACCATCACCGTCATATTTTACGTTTCCGTCAACATCTCCGGCATTTACTCCGTCTGTTACGTTGATACTGGCAGAACCGTTGGCAATATCTATTACATCTTTACCTTCAGCGAATTTTCCGCCCTGCTCTGTATAGTATCCATTACCGATATGACCTGCGGTTAAGTCTAAATTGCCTTCAGAATCCATTTTTACGTAATGAACCCTGTTTATTCTGGCATTTGTGTTTCCGGATGATAATTTGAATGTTGTCACTCTATCAAATACATCCAGGTCAAAATTTTCTCCGTCAGCCGAAAATTCAATGCTTGCTGCTCTATCAACATCAACTTCTGCTGAACCGTCTTTAATTTTAAGGTTTTTCACATTTCCAATTGCCAGCTCTGTTTCACTTCCGTGTACCCAGAGGTTTTTGCCTGACAGGTCAAGTTTTGCAGTTCCCGAGATAGGTGCAAGATGATCGCTATCCCCTAACTGTATAGTTTCTGCGCTATCCGCAAGGGGCATAATTTGTGCAATTTCTACATCGCCTATTGCGGATGACATATCTTCAAACCTTGTTGCTATAAGCTTATCTGCTTCTATAAACGGGGTAAGGTCAGGCGCGTCCGGAGCAATGCTCATATCGCTCTGGCCATGCCATTTGGGTTTATATGTAACTTTTGACATATCTGTAAAGTCATCAGTTCTTAAAGTCACGTTTTTTGCGGCAATATTTGCTGTGCTGCTGGCTGCTTCCCAGTTGGTATCCCACTCCCAGGCTATAGGAATGCCAAACCAGTAATATGTTGCTATCCATTCACCGTTATCCTTAAATCTTGTTTCTTCGGTGATCACTTTATTGGAAGCAACTTCGACTGAGCCGGTATCGCCTGCATTTATTTCTGCGCCTGCTATGTTAACTTCTGCTCCGTCAGCATGCTCATTTGAGGCGTAAATATAAATACTGCCGTCTGCCCCGACTGTCGAAGAATCAGCCATTACCCTGCCTTTGATGCTAATAGTGGAATCCCCGTTTGAGGCATGGTCACGTTTTGCCACTATTCCTACCGTATTAGCCGCAACAGTTGCATCCTTAGCAATTATTACGTTTTCATTCAGCCCAAAAACATTTGAGAAAATCGTTGGCAAAAGACCGGAACCTAAAGTATCCCTCGGGTCAACGGCACTGGCAATCAGTGAGGGATCATTGCCGTTAACTACAGGAATTTCTCCCTTTATCCCATATTGGAAAGTTACTCCATCCGCTGTTATTAACTGGATTTTTCCGGTTTCAGACGTGTTGGTTAACGAGGAGTTTGGAGCCATCCAGATTGCGTTTGCAATGAACGCCGTGTCATTGCCTATTCCTTCGATGTTGGAATCAATTACTGTATTTCCGTTAAATGCGATAAAACCTCCATTTGGTGAGGTTCTTGTAAATGTATAATTCCTTCCTGCCGTATTGGTCAGGTCATTTGTTGACACAGTAAGGGAATTCAGGTTTAAGAGTGTTGCACCATTGAAATAAAAACCGTTGGTATTTGTCATAATGACTTTACCGGAATCTGCCCCGGCCCCTGATGACTGAATTGTTCCGTAAATCTGGGATACTGCATCACCCGTTACTATACTCATGGTAGTCTGTCTGGCATGTGGGAATATATAATCTACTGTTGCATTGCGCCCTATATTATACGTAGGATGCCATACCCTTGCCGTACCACCGGTTCCCGCCGCATTTTCTATACCAAGATAACCTGTTCCTGTAGTTATATTAGCATTTTCAGTTCCTGATACAGTTGGTATTTCATTGAATCCAGGCGCTGCTTTTGCCGGCATTATTGCAAAGCTTAAGCTTATTGCCAGACCGGATGCTATTCCTGCTGCCACAAGCGTTCTTTTTATTGAATAAACAAGTCTTCTCTCTTGCCTGATTGATTTTCTACTTACTCTTGACATATGTTTAACCTCTTTCAAATAAAAACTAAAATAATACTGATCTTTGTTAACTAATGTTTTAAACATTGTGAAAAAAAAAATTAATCAATTTTGGTAAAAAGTTTTTATCTATTTTACAAATCTTTATAAATAGTCTTTTTTTTATGATTACTTGATTACTTGCTCTTTTATAGTGCTTTTATAATGATATCAAATTACTTTTTCAAGTTTATGGTTCCACGGGTTACAAGTTTATGGTTCTATGGGTCAATTTGCAAAATGAATTTGTAAAAACTTTATAAAATTATTTTATTACAACTATTTTATTATAAATATTTTATTATAAAATTTTTTTATATCTTAAATATTTAAGATTAAATTAATTATAATTAAAATAAAATTAAATATTTAAGATTAGATTAATTATAATCTTAATCTTATTTTTTAATAGGATTATAAAATTCATTTTTAAAGTATTTGATATTACTTAATAGATGATGTTTAATAAAGTTAAAATTATAAAATGTTAAGAAATTCAATTTAAAATAAAAGAGGGAATATATAATTATGAAAAAAGTATTATTTCTGTCAGCAGGACTTGCGTTATGCTTTAGTATGCCGGCATTTGCGCAGGTAAGCCCTGACCTGCAGAGAACAGACCCGGGAGCGGTTGACTCTTACCGGTTTGAGAAAATAAGGGAAAAAAGGAAAAACATAAAAGAAAAAAAAGAAGAGGATGATGATCCTGCTATTGAAGGTTTGATTGAAGAGAAGGAAAAACAAAAGGAAATAAAGGCGCCTGAATTTACCTTAAATAAAATTAATTTTGAAGGCAACACCGTAATTAAGGAAGAAAAACTCCAGGAAGTTGTAAAACCATATATCGGGGAAACAATTACAGTCAATGACTTATTGAAAATTACCAAAAAAGTAACCAATGTATACCAGCAGCAAGGGTATCTAACTTCCATGGCATATCTTCCTCCTCAAAAGATTGAGGGAGGCGTTGCTAAAATCGAAATTCTTGAAGGTAAAATTGGCAAAATCGACATAAAAGGAAACAAATGGTATAAAACAAGGTATTTAAAGAAAAATATTCTTAAATCAAACGATTTGGAAGAAGATAAGGTTTTAAATGTCCGTACTCTTCGGGCATCGCTTCAGGAAATTAACAACCAAGAAAGCTTAAAAGGCCGGGCTGTCATAGAAGAAAGCGAAGATCCCGAGTATGTGGAACTTATTCTCGATTTGGAAGACAGGATACCCCTGGACTTCGGCATTACCTGGGATAATCAGGGCCGGGAGCTTATCGGTAAGCAAAGAGCTCTTTTAAGCCTTTCTTATGATAACATAACCGGGTATGGAGACAGGCTATACTCAGGAGTTGCCCTTGCGGACGGGACATTTGGGATTAACAACGGCTATAGCATTCCTATTGGAACTGAAGGCACAAAAATAAGCTTTGATCATTCATACTCAAACGTAAATATAGAAGGCACCGACGATATAGACTTAAAGAACGCTGATATTAACGGTTTTTCAAATTACTATTCCATTAGCGTAACCCATCCTTTTATTAAAAAATATGATAAAAAGCTCTATGGCCAGATAGGGTTTGATATGAGAGACGCGAGGACTTATCAAAAAAATCCTTCCAGCCTGCTTTCAAAATATAATACAAGGGTTTTAAGAACAGGCTTATATGGGGTAAAAGACGACTCCCGCGGCAGATGGGTTGCAAACTCGACTGTTAGCACAGGACTCCCTATTTTTGGGGCAAGAATAAGAACGTTTGACAGCGGAGAAAGCCACAGGGCTGTCGGTACCAATAAGTTTATTAAAATGGAAACCGGGCTTACCAGGTACCAGGTTTTACCTTTTAATTCGCTGGGAATCTTAAGGCTTGCGGGTCAGTGGGCAAATAGAAGACTTTTAGCTGCCGAGCAGATGCAACTCGGCGGTATAGGCACGGTAAGAGGATATGAAGAAGGTTTTATACTGGGTGACTGGGGATTTGTTTCCTCAGTTGAGCTCAGAACTCCCATACCTTTTTTCAGGAAAATCCTCCCCGAAAAACTTAAGTTTATACACGACAGGGTAAAGTGGGCAAATTTCTTTGATGCCGGATATGTAGATGAATTGCACAGGTCAAAGGCTACTTATACCAATCTTTTATGCGGCGTTGGTTCCGGTTTGAATATAAACATTTTAAGAAGCCTGGATTTTAACATTTATCTGGGTATTCCCGTTGCCGGACAGAAAAATCATTCTAATAACGTAACTTATGACAGCAGGGATTTAAGGATTCATTTTAACCTGACTTCAGACGTATACTAAGCTAAAGTAATTAAAGTATTATGAAGGATATTTCAGGCAAAACCGTTAGAAAATCAAAGTAAATTCCCACCGGCCCGGGGTGACACCTAAAAACTTTTTCTTACCTGCTTAATCCAGCCTTTTTAGAGCATCATCAAGCTTGCCCAGTTTAAAAGTAAGCTCATCCATCATTTTTGTGTAAAAAAACTTGTTTACCAGCGGCCTGTATAAATATAGCCATATTGTAAACAACGAAAACCAGAAAATAACGGTACTATTGCAAGGGGAAATATAAATTGAAACAAGACCGGATAAAACAATTACCCACAGTATTACAATATAAAGGAAATTAAAAGTTGGAAGATTCATAATTTATCTGCTAAAAGTGAGTCAATAACCTCCCTAAAAACACCGTTTCCTGAATTTGCGCCGGTTATAAGGATGTTTTTTACTTCTTTAACCTTATAATTAGCACCGGGAACTGTTATTGCAACTCCCGCAGCCTCCAATGTTAATATGTCATTTATATCATCTCCAATATAACATATTTGAGAAAAAGGTATTTGATACTTTTTAGAAATCTTATTTAATACTGATAATTTATCTTTAATTCCCTTATAGACATCTTCAAGTTGGAATTTATTCGCTAACCTGTCTATGATAGGACTGTCTTCTCCGGAAATTATTGCTACAATATAACCGTTTTTTACAGCCAATGATATTCCCATTATGTCTTTAAAGCTTATTTTTTTAATTTCTTCCTCAGAAACAGATGAATAATATACATACCCGTCTGTTAACACGCCATCAAAGTCCGCGGCGATTATTTTTACATTTTTATCTATATTTAACATTGTTTTAATTCGTTACACTGGCGGGACTAAATATCTTCCTCAGTTTTTTGATAATCGGTTTTTCGCTGTTATAAACGACTTTCTTGCCATCACCTATAAGATTTGGAATCTGCCTGATTTCCCTGACCATTTTATGTAATCCCGGCAGTTCAAGACTTGCGGCATGGTCGCTTCCCCACATAGTTCTGTCGAGGGTTATATGCCTTTCAACAGACACTGCTCCGAATGCAACCGCCAGTATCGAAGGGGTGATTCCTCTTTCATGACCACTGTAGCCTATAGGGCAGTCATATTTAGCCTCAAATTCCTTAATAGCAAGCAAGTTAGCTTCATTCGAGTCAGTCGGGTATGTGGAGGTACAGTGGTAAATTACTACATTTTCTGTTCCGGTAATGCTCAGGGCATGGTCAATCTCCTGCTGAGTGCTCATTCCGGTTGAAAGTAAAATTGGTCTTCCCTTTGAAACGGTATATCTTAGCAGTTCATCGTCTGTTAGCGTAGCTGAAGCTATTTTGTAGCAGGGCGGGTCGAAAAATTCCATAAAATCAACTGAACCTTTATCCCAGCAGGAAGAAAACCATAAAAGACCTCTTTTTTTACAGTAATCATCAATTTCTTCATAATCTTCAAGCTTTAATTCCAGACCTTTTTTAAGATCGCCGTTGGTTTCGCCAAAAGGGTTAGGTCTTGGCATTGCAAGCTCTTCCTGGGTATATACAACGTCTACGGTCCTTTTTTGAAACTTTACGGCATTACAGCCTGTTGATACAGCAACATCAATAAGCCTCTTGGCAATATCAACGCTCCCGTTGTGGTTAATTCCGATTTCCGCAATAATAAAACACGGCTGATTCTTACCTACCGCTACATTTCCAATTTTTACGACTTTACTCATAAAGACAACGTTTCCCCCCCCCGGATTCTATTGTGTATACATAGTTTAGCATTTCTTAAGTTTATTTTCCTGGGTTGTTTGATGTAAAAAAGATTTAAGTGTTTTTTTATAAAAAATAATTATATTATAACCCTTACATTTATAAAGAATAAAATATGAGTAAGTAAATGAATTGTTACTTTTGTCGTGGGTTTTATGTTATTTTACTCTGGAAAACACTTCTATATCAAGTTCGCTCATTATATTTGAGCCAAAATATGCGGCACTTGCAATCATTGCGGCGTTATCGGTACAGAATTTAAACTGTGGGGCCTGGACTGCAAAACCGTTTTCTTCCTGAAGGAAGAATTTCCTGCGGATTTCAGAATTTGCCGCGACACCTCCTGCAAGGGCGATTTTGTTAATATTTCCGTGCTTTGCAGCTTTTAACGTCTTTTTTAGCAAGGTTTCGCTGACTACTTCCTGAAAACTTGCTGCTATATCCGCCTTTGGCAGTTCTTCTGCGCTGTATTGTTTGCAAGTCCTGAGTACTGCTGTTTTTAACCCGCTGAAACTAAAATCAAAATCCTCCACTCTGGCTTCCGGGAAACTAAATTTTTCCTTATTTCCTTCCCGGGCAAGCTTATCAAGGAAAGGCCCACCCGGATAAGGCAGGTCAAGAAGTCTTGCAACCTTATCATAGGCCTCACCAACAGCGTCATCAAGGGTTTCTCCCAGCAGTTCCTGCCCGGTGTATGAATTAACCCGGATAAGCTGTGTATGTCCGCCGCTGACTAACAGGCAAATAAAAGGGGGCTCAAAACCGCTTTCCAGGTAATTTGCGCATACGTGGGCATTTAGGTGGTTCACGCCGATGAAGGGCTTATCATAAAACAGGCTTAAGGTTTTAGCGGCGTTAAGCCCGACTAACAGGGCGCCGACAAGTCCGGGACCGACTGTTCCGGCGAAGGCCGTTACTTCCCGCATCTCAATACCTGCTTTTTCACGGGCTTCTTCTATAACAACGTTTATGGTCTCAAGGTGCTGTCTTGCCGCAATTTCCGGGATTACCCCGCCGTATTTGCGGTGAATATCAATCTGAGAGGCGACCACGTTGGATAAAACTTTCCTGCCGTTTAAAACTACAGCTGCCGCTGTCTCATCGCAGCTGGTCTCGGTTGCAAAGATTATCTGGTCTTCTCCCGAGCCGCGTCCTATTAGGGTTTCATCCCGGCTTACCGGCTTTTTATACAGGTTATTCATAAAATCATGTAAATTTAATCACGTTAAAACATTTTATAATAAAAAGCTTCGATATTGGTATTTTTTCACTTCTCGTAAAGATATTTCATCAAATACTTTTTTTCATAATAAATAAACTCAAGTTGCTACTTATAAATTTTTCCAAAATGCCCGCCCACCTCTCCCTTAGAGGAGTGAAAAGGCTCCGCCTTTTCTAATCTATATACATTTTGAAAAAATTTTGTAATGTAAAATAGAGAAATTTTTATAGGTGGCAACTTGAGTTAAATAATTATATTTACTTGACAAAATGTCATTTAACTCGATTCTCTATAATTTTTTTGGCATGAATGAGCTTTAAAATGACCGGTGCGAAAATGAGTTCTCACGAACTCCTGCTTCGCTGCTAAAATGCGG
>JANQIY010000170.1 GCA_028281965.1 Candidatus Gastranaerophilales bacterium | reverse complement strand
AACCTTTTCAGGTTGACTGGGCTCAAAAACAAAAGGAAAAATTTGCTTTATGTTCTTGACTTTAATCACACAATCTTCGCAAACAAATGTTGCATAGTCATATCTTGGCTTTTGGCTAATTAGCAACTCAAGTACTTAAGTTTTTATTGTTTACTCCTTAGTAATTTACTTCAAGCTTTTGGCATAAATAGCGAGTGATGGAATTTGTACAGCAAGTCCTAAGGCTATTACTGCTGTAATCATTCCCAGAAACTCAAATTCCTGAAAAGCTCCAAGCACAACACCGAGAGTTATTACATGATACCTGGCTGCCGTGGAAAAGAAAAATGACCTTGCATTCTCAATATCTAAAAATACCTTTCCAAGAAAATGGCTTGTAGTAAAAATAATCAAATAAAACATTATTACAGGCAAAGCGATTATCCAGATATTTTCAGGGTTACTTGTCAAAGTTTGTGTAGTTTCCAAAGACATTACAAGAAAAGTTACTACTAATAAGCCAATGCAACTTATCGAATTGTTAATCGGTTTTAATTTTTTAAAATAGTCTTCACCTGCATAATTTAATACCAATTTGCGGATTATTGTCCCGGCAATGGCTGGTATAACTATGATAAAGAACAATTTTTCAAGGATTACCATCCTGCTGATGTTTGAAAAACTCTGTCCCAATATATTTTCTGTAAAGAACGGAACTGCAAAAGGCAGGAATAAGAATGCTATTAATATGCTTACACTTATTACAGCCATGGAAGTTGTTGTGTTACCTCCTGTATGGTAAGTCCAGCCTATGGTCATTCCACTGGTAGGTACAAGCGATAACAGGACAAGTCCAAGCCATATAGCAGGGTTATTTTGAAGGAAAAAGTACCCGATAAAATAAGCTAAAGCCGGGTATATAAGAAAATTTACTATTGCTGATATGGCCATTGGCTTGAGTGTTTTTTGTATTTGCTTTAACCCGCCAATAATATCCAAATTTACATAAATAGGCAGGATCATAAGCACAAGTGCGCTTATGCAAATTATTCTGGAATATTCCATAGGATTAAATTTGCCGTTTACAAGTCCAAATGCCAATGCCAGCATGATTAAAACCGCCAGTTTTTCTCTGATAAAGTTAAGAATAAACATTTTTCTGTCTCCTTTGTTCCTTAAAACCTTATACAATCAATTTTTCAGCAACAAAAATCAGGGACAGCGGCATCTGCATTTTGTTTTTTGTTTTAATAATATAGTATTTTTCATTATTGATTCTATATATTATTATAATGATATTCTAATATTAGAATATCATTATAATACATTTTGTCAAATATTATGTTTTATTACAAGCGGTCTCAAAAGTATTGAAAGAAATTTTCATTGTCATTGCTGTACCTGTTACATAACCCCAATGACGGGTTAGCTAAAAAAAATTATAGCTTGACAAAAACTCCTTAAAACTTATAGAAAAAAGTATGCCCCGGCACACCTCCTTTTGGTAGGCGGGAATGAGTTACGCAAAACCTCCAACGAAAACTAAAACGTTTCCGTTTCGGTTTTGCTCCACTCCCGCTTCGCTGCGAAAACGCGGACAGCACCGCTTGAGTGTTTTAGGGAGTTTTTAAAAATAACTAACCCGTCATACCGATTTATGAATATTATTTCCATTTATCGCTTATTTTCTCAGACCACTAAAAATATAAACAAAAATGCAATACTAGTCAAAAGGATAATTAATTTTAATTCTCAGGACTAATATACATATTTTATTTTATGAGTATTATTAATACATTGCTTCACCGCGGGTGTTTGGTTTTTAATAATCTTTTGAATTTATATGAATTTTATAAACAAAATTGCAAGGTTTTGTTTGTAGTTTTTTTATAAGATTTAAAGATTATTAAAGTACTTGTTGAAATAAAACAAAATCTGCCTCATGATCTCTTCTTCCCCGTTTATAACGGGGCTTTTTTTTGATATTTTTTATATGCTGGTTGTGTTAAAATCAATAACATCGAATTATAGAGAGGAATCCCTGAATATGCTGGTTTCGTTAGAATGGTTGAATGAATATGTTGATATATCAGATATTGAAGTGGAAGAAATAGCTCATGCGCTTACAATGAGCGGTCTTGAAGTGGAAGAAACAGAAAAAACAGGAGCGGAATTTACTAATATAATAGTGGCGGAAATTTTGGAAATCAGGCCGCATCCCAACGCAGACAAGCTACAACTGGTTGAGGTGTTTAACGGGGTTGAGAAAAAAGAAGTTGTATGCGGTGCTAAAAACATTGAAAAAGGCCAGCTTATACCTTATGCGTCAATCGGTTCCGAGGTCAGGGACAGGAAAACAGGCGAAAAATTTATGCTAAAACCGGTAAAAATCAGGGATGTGGAATCCCAGGGCATGCTTTGCTCGGCTGATGAGCTTGGGCTGGATGCTTCGGATTACCAGGAAGAAGACGGGATTTTAATTCTTAGCCGGTTTAAGCAAAATATTAAACCGGGTGATGATGTACAAAGAGTGCTGAATATTCAGGAAGATATCGTCCTTCATACCGCTCCTACGGCAAATCGTGGGGATGAAATGTCTTTAATCGGTATTGCAAGGGAAATTAGCGCAATTTTTAACAGGCCGCTCAGGGTTTCCGGGGGGAAAAGCTACGCCCGGGCAGTTCCTGATAGCTTTGAAGTAGAAATAAAAGATTATGATACCTGCGGGTACTATGCTCTCGGACTGCTTAAGGACGTCAAAATCTACCCTTCCCCGGAGTGGATGGCAAGAAGGCTTACCGCTTGCGGGGTCAGGAGTATAAATAACGTGGTTGATATAACCAATTACGTTATGCTTGAGTACGGACAACCTTTACACGCCTTTGATATTGATAAGCTTGAGGAAGATTATCTCTGTGTAAGAAAGGCAAGACCCGGCGAAAAGATTGTAACCCTCGATGAAATCGAAAGGTCTCTTGATGAAAATTCTGTTTTAATTTCCACAAAACAAAAGCCTGTAGGTCTTGCAGGCTTAATGGGCGGGTTTAATTCGGAAATCGACGAAAACACTAAAGACATAGCTCTTGAAGCAGCTTATTTCACCCCTCAGAGCAACAGAAAGTCTTCAAGAAACCTGGGTTTAAGGACCGAGGCTTCTGCAAGGTTTGAAAGGGGAGCGGATATTGAGGCTGTGAGACCTGCGCTTGAGCGGGCAATGCAGCTTATGGAAGAATATGCCAGAGCTAAAACCGAGGGTATTGTTGAAACAGGAGAAAATAAACTGCCTGATATTGATATAACATTCAGGTTTTCAGAAATTAAAAGAATATTAGGTACTGATATTCCAAAGGATAAGTGTGTTGAAATCCTTGAAAATCTTGGTTTTGAGACGCTGGGCCGGAACTCGTTTTCTGCCAGGTTCAGGGTTCCCAGCTTTCGGGCAAACGATGTTACAAGGGAAATTGACCTGATAGAAGAAATTAGCAGGATTCACGGATATGACAGGATAGAAGCCACTCTTCCCGCTAAAACGGTTATGGCCGAGGTATCAACCGAAACAAAAACAATAAGCACAATTCATAAATTGTTTATCGGCAAGGGGTTTATGGAAGTGGTGACTTCCTCATTAATTGGAATTCCACTTCTTAAGCGTTTTGGGTTTACCCATGCAGAAGGTGAGGCCGTTAAAATCTTCAATCCTCAGTCTGATGACAGTACCATGCTCAGGCAAAGCCTTATTCCAGGTATAGGACAGGTTATCAAATACAATTTTGACCAGGGACAAAAAGACTTTCAAATATATGAAATCGGCAAAACATATTTTTTTAAGGGAAATGTTGATGAGAAAAATACTGGAACTACAGAAAAAAGAATACTTGCCGGTGCCATAACCGGTGATATCTCGACAGCGCCCTGGAAAACAAAGGCAATGGTTGATTTTTACTCTTTAAAAGGAGTTATAGAGGATTTAATCAGGGAATTTAATCTTGAAAAAAGGATTGAATACCTGCAGGTTCCTGATATTTCTTACTTACATCCGGGAAGAGCCGCTCAATTAAAGCTTGCGGGAAAACAACCAACTACCCTGGGTGCTATAGGCGAACTTCATCCTGATATATCAAGGAAATGCAAGTTTAACCAGCCTGTATACCTTTTTGAAATTAACCTGGAAGTTCTTCTGGAAAATACCGTTCACGCAGTGCCAAGATATGGGGAAATCCCTAATTACCCTGCTGTTAACCGGGATATAGCGTTTATAGTACCGGATAGCGTAAATTATCAGGAATTGGCAAAAATTATTAAGAAATCGTCTTCTAAATTGTTTAAAAAAGCCGATATTTTTGACCTTTACCAGGGGGAGCATGTCCCTGAGGGCTCAAAAAGCGTTGCTTTCAGGATTACTTTGCAAAATCCCGGGGCTACACTGGTTGATGAGGTTATCGACGCTGAAATCTCCAAAATTAAAGACGGGCTGAAAAAAGCTTATTCCGAAGTAATCTTTAGGGAATAAGTTTAGAGCCTGTCCGGCTAAAATTACTGATAGCTTTTTATGTAGAGCGATACAGGCTCCCTCTGGACTGTGATGTGTTAAAACCCTATACGCCTGTGGTCAACAGACGTATAGGGTTTTAACCAAACTGCTTCTTAATCCAGGTCTAAAAATGCATCCTGGAAACTGACAATTTGCCCTTCTTTGACTTCTTTCATGCTCTCCAGGATCATATGAAAATGGTCTTCTTCAAAAACCACGCTGAGAGTTTCAAGTTCAGACCATTCCGCATTATCCAGGGTTTTTGATAATGCATCCTGAAAAAGTGCCTGTCTTTTTAACGCTTCACTATGGCTATACATAAACTCACTTTCTAAAATGTTTTCATTACTTCTATAAAAACATTAATTCTTGAAAAGTTGCCTTTTTTATAAAAGAATAATTCATAGTGGCCTTATGAAGTTTTCATGTTTTGAGAAAATTTCACCAGGCTATTACAGAGGTTTATATATTTCATGATTCAAGTTAATTAGAAATTCCTGTTGATTATAGTAAAATATTATCAAATAGCATTTTTACTTTAATTTAATTTTTTTACGAGGAAAAGGAAAAATATGAAAAAATATCAACTGGTAGGAGTCTATATAACTTTAATTCTCATAATGCTGGTTTTTGTTAACTCTGTTTTTACAACTAAAGCAGATATGGTAACAAATACATATTCAGAATTTATGGATATGGTAAAAAACCAGAAAGTAGAAAAAGTTATTATTTATGAAGATTATCTGATTACAAAAACCCAGACCCCGGAAGGAGAAACATTAAAGCATAAAGTTTCGATTCCAAGGGATAAGGAGAGGTTAATAGATAAGCTTGAAGCAAAGAATATCGCCATAGAAATTGAGCATCCCACAAATTCGGGGCACTGGATAGGAATGATAGGTTCTCTTGTATTTCCGCTGTTTTTGTTGATAGCTTTGATTTTGATGTTCAGAAGCGCGCAGAGCGGGGGATCCCAGGCAATGTCATTCGGCAAGAGCAAAGCTAAGATGATGCTTGATAATAAGGTAAAAGTAACCTTTGACGATGTCGCGGGAATTGATGAATCCAAGCAGGAGCTTGAGGAAATTGTAGATTTTCTTAAGAACAACCAGAGATACCATTCCCTTGGGGCTAAAATCCCTAAAGGAGTATTGCTGGTGGGCGCTCCCGGTACGGGTAAAACGCTTATGGCAAAAGCAGTAGCCGGGGAAGCGGGAGTTCCGTTCTTTAGTATAAGCGGTTCAGACTTTGTCGAGATGTTCGTCGGAGTCGGCGCTTCAAGGGTAAGAGACTTATTTGAGCAGGCGAAAAAGCATGCCCCATGTATTGTGTTTATAGACGAAATGGACGCTGTCGGAAGACAACGTGGAGCAGGTTTAGGCGGAGGCCACGACGAAAGGGAACAGACGCTTAACCAGCTTCTTGTTGAAATGGACGGGTTTGACGGGACAACCGGAATCATAGTAGTTGCGGCCACAAACAGGCCTGACATTCTGGATAATGCTTTACTGCGTCCGGGAAGGTTTGACAGGCAGGTCGTCATAGACAAACCTGACGTGCTTGGCAGGGAAAAAATCCTGGAAGTCCATATAAAAGGCAAACCTCTTGCTCCTGAAGTTGATATTAAAACCCTGGCTAAAAGGACTCCGGGCTTTACGGGGGCTGATCTTTCAAACCTCATAAACGAAGGTGCTTTACTTGCAGCAAGGAGAAACAAAAAAGAAATCGACATGGAAGACCTTGAAGAAGCCATTGATAAAATAATTGCCGGGCCTGAGAAGAAGAGCAAGATAATTGACGATAAGGAGAAAGAAAACACTGCTTATCACGAAGTCGGCCATGCTTTGCTTGCTAAATTGCTCAAAAACTCCGACCCGTTGCATAAAGTGACAATAATTCCGCGGGGAATGGCGTTGGGCGTGACAATGACACTTCCTGAAAAAGACCACCTTACAATGAGAAAATCCCAGCTCCTTGACCATATAGCAATGCTTCTCGGCGGAAGAATTGCCGAAGAGCTGACCTTTGGCGAGGAACATATCACTACAGGCGCTCAAAATGATATAGAAAAAGCTACAAACCTTGTGAGAAAAATGGTTACCAGCTATGGAATGAGCGACAGGCTTGGTACGATTTCATACGGAAAGAAAAATGAGCATGTCTTTCTCGGCAGGGACTTTGGGACTGAGAAAAATTACTCGGAAGAAGTCGCGGCCTTAATTGATGATGAAGTGAAAAAATTTATTCAGGAAAGATATGACTATGCTAAGAAAATTCTTGTTGACAATAAGGACATTATGGATGAAATAGCCAAAGTCCTACTTGAAAAAGAAACTCTTGATAAAGAAGAAGTAAATGAAATTATCGAAAGGGTTCAAAGAGAACGAGAAGGTATATATATTGAGCCTTCAGCCGGTGAAGAAGTTTCAAATAATGGTGAAAACGAATCTCAGGAGCATTTCGAGCCTCAGGATGAACACCATCAGAATGAGCACCGGGGGAACTTTGAAAACCTGGAAAACACCGAAGCAGCAAGTTAGATTTTAAGTCAGGAGCGGGGTAAACCCCGCTCCTAACTGTTATGCTTGTTTTCGATATCCAGGTAAGGAAGGTTGAAAAAGTTTTTACGTAAGTGTCACCCCGCACCTGAGAAGCCTGTCCTGTGCTTGACACGGGAGGGTCTATTTAAGGAAGAAACAAAAAATTCTTATGTAAAATTTTCAAAAATATTCCTTATTAAATTTTTTCGGTCGAGCGACCGACCGAAGGGAGGGAAGCGAGAC
>JANQIY010000152.1 GCA_028281965.1 Candidatus Gastranaerophilales bacterium | reverse complement strand
GTCTCTTTGAACTGCAAGGCGTTGACCAGGGCCAACCCGTTGCGGTAATCCAGATCGAGCTGGTGCAGGCCGCGGCCTTTGACCAAAAAACTGTACGTGTGCCGCCGCTTTTGCGCCTTGATCCCGGCCAGCTCACCGCCGTTGCAAATCAGGGTCGCGGTTTTGTACATATCCGTGGTCTCAACACATTGGTATTTCATTGCTTCTCACCTCCTTTCCGTTGATTTTTGCAGGGAGATACGTTAGAAAATAAAAAGCGTTTCAAGGGGTTTTGGCCCTTTGAGGCTGCCTTTCAAAGGCCATCAACCGGGACCCGTCACAGTCATATGGTTGCTGGCCTTTTTTCTTGCGAAGCTCCCGCCTCAAAATTTGTCAAGCGTAAAAACAGGCTTATATAAAATTTTAGTTGCGAGCATTAATGAGGTATCTTACCTCTTTTGTCAAGCCCAAAATCATATTTTCCAAAAACTCATGGTATAAGGCCGATTATGCCAAAAAAATCAAAATTAAATCTGCCGCCACTGAATTTAGGCGATGAGACGATCGCTCAAAGGATAGCCCGCCTACGCAAGGAAAGAGGACATACGCAAGCTGTTTTAGCCAAACAAATGGGGATTACGCGGGAATTGATATCCGATTATGAAAGAGGTAAAATACGCCCTCATTATGAAATGATTATTCGATTTGCCTTGGCTTTCAAAATTACCACTGATGAGCTTTTAGGGCTTAAGCCATCAAAGAATAGCAAAAGTCAACCGAGTTTGAAGGTTATGCGACGCTTACTTAAAATAGAATCCCTCCCACCATCGCAACAGCGGTCGCTTTTAAATACCATTGATGCTGTGCTCAAATCTGCGGAGAAATGAAAGCTACGCATCAATGTTGATAGCCGGGCCGCGCAACGGCCCGGATCGGAACAGGCGGCGTATCCGCTTTTGAAATGTTTGCCTTTCGCGTCAAAAGGATCTTTACCGCTTCGGTATTGCCGTGGCGCCCAAGCGGTCATGTCTTTTTCTTTAACTGAAAAACAACCTTTTTTATGCTTGTGCTCGGTTTTCGGGCGGGAGATGTCGGCGGGTGATCTGCATTTATAGGTCGTTATCGAGGTTCGATCACTTCAGGCAGGTGCAGTCTGCCTTAC
>JANQIY010000144.1 GCA_028281965.1 Candidatus Gastranaerophilales bacterium | reverse complement strand
TTAGGTAGACCAATTTAACATATTAATGCTCATTAAATACACTAATGACAAAGGTTTTAACTAGTTATCTTTTTTCCTAATATTTCCTCCTAGGTTTTTTTTTACTCTTCCCAAGATTTCAAATGCCAATATCCCTTTTAGGCTAATTTTAAATCTTTAAAGCCTATTTAGCAATAATCTTCTGAAAAAAGATAAAAGCTAGCGGCTTTTATCTCGAGGATGGCATCTAGTATGCATTTTTTTTAAATCTTCTATGGTTACTTTGGTGTAAACTTGGGTGGTTCTTAAAAAGGCATGTCCTAGAAGTTCTTGGACGTATCTAATATCTGCCCCGCCTTTTAACATTAAGGTAGCACAACTATGGCGAAAGGTATGGCTAGTAACGTGTTTTTTGATTCCAGCTTGTTTTGCTCTACTACTACAAATTTCGGCAACTACTCCCCGGGTTAGTGGCCTTGGTGGGGTGAGCATGGTATAAAAAAGTATCGGGCTAGTTACTTTTTTGGGGCGAGCTTTTTGAATATATTCTTTTATCCAATAACAAGAGCTTTTTCCAAGGGGAATAGTACGGCTTTTTCCGCCTTTTCCTTTACTAACGGTGAGATAGCCTTGGTTTAAGTTTAAATTCGCTAAAGTGATATTGATAAGTTCACTTACTCGTATGCCGCTAGTATATAATATTTCAATAAGGCTGCGGTCTCGAATTCCCATTTTAGTGTTGGTATCAATTGTTTCGAGTATTTTTTTCACTTCTCTAGTGGTAAGAATTGTTTTGGGTAATTTGACTGGTGTTTTGGGTAATTCGATGGCTGCAGCTGGGTCGGCTAGAATTAAGTTTTCGCTAATTAGATATTTGCAAAGCATTCGCACTGCGGTTAATCGATGTCCTTGGGTGGCAAAACTTAGGGGCTTGCCCCGGTATTCTTGGTAGTATAGATATGATTGGTAGTCTTGTATTTCTTTTTTGGTTAACGCGATTATCTTTAAATTTTGGGTGGCTAGATAGAGCAAAAATTTGTTTAAATTAGTCTGATATCCTTCGATTGTTCTAGGGGCAAACCCTTTTAGTTTCAGGTGTTTTAAAAATTTTTGGATATATATTTCGTTATTCAAGATTTAGCAGCTCCTTTTCGTAAGGATGGGTGTTTTGGTGCATTTGTTTTAAATCTTGGGGATTTAATTTGGTATAAATTTGAGTTGTTTCCAGGCGGCTGTGGCCTAATAGTTCTTGGATTAAGTTGATAGGGGCTTGGTTTTGTAATAGATGTAGGGCACAGGCATGCCGCAGGCTATGAAAAGAGAGTTTGAAGCCTAATTTTTGGGTATAGGCATAGAAACTTTTTCTTAAGGTAGCTTCTTTCATGGGCGCTCCGGTTTGAGTTTTGAAGAAAAAGGTGCTTTGGGGCGTTAAATGTTTGCTTTTTTTAAGATATAGCCTCAGATAGTAAGTAGCAGTTTTGCCAAAAGGAACAATGCGTTCTTTTTGGCCTTTGCCAATAATACGAGCGGTTTGGTTATTAAAATCCAGGTCCTCTTTTTTTAAAGCTGCAATTTCGCCAATTCTTAATCCAGCGGAGTAGGTTAATTCTAGGGCGGCCCGATCCCGTAACCCGGTTAATTTAGTTAGGTTCGGGCTATTTAAAATGAGGGCTATTTCTTGAGGATAAGGAATTTTTTTAGTGGTAGTACGGCTATATTTAGGTATTTCTAGTTGTAGGGTCGGATTTTTTAGTAGTAAATTTTCTGTTTGGCAGTAATGATAAAATTTTTTGACTATCAATAATGTTTTAGCTATGGTGGCAGTAGTTAGAGTGGTCTTTTTTAAGAAGTGGTGATATTCTTTGAAATGATTTGAGTTAAGTTGTTGGTAATTAAGATTGTTAGTTAATAACCAAGTGTTGAAGTTTTTGAAAGCACGTTCATCTATTGTTAAAGTACCAGGGCTTAGCCCCTTGATTTTACGGGATTGGAGGTACTTGGTGATTAGTTCGGTAAAGTTTGGCATTTGGTTTTGCTCCTTTCTTTAGTTCGTTTAATACGACTCCAATTTTCTTAATTTTTTTAACCG
>JANQIY010000122.1 GCA_028281965.1 Candidatus Gastranaerophilales bacterium | reverse complement strand
TCGGTTCTTCACTCCCGCAATTTAACAATTCCATATAGATTTTTGAAAAATCCAGAAAATTATACCAACCTATAACTGGTTTTTAGCTAACCCGTCATTGGGGTTAAATATTTTATTTAAATAATCTTTTAAGCCTTCAGAATTATGACATTGTTTCCAATAATAAAGAATTGATAAGGAATCTCTATGCTTGTATAGTTGTCCATCAAAAGGTAACGACTCATCAGGGGTAGAAAAATCTCTGTTTGCCCAAGTTTTAAGTTTTTCAAATGCTATCTTATTAAGCTCCTCATAGCAGGAAGAGAAATAACGACTATTATTGGCTCGTTTCCAGAAAGCCTGTTGTTAGACCTTTTTAATAAATATCATGAATTTTTTCGAGCCAAAAGAACTTTATCAACTCTATTTCCATCCATATCAATAACTTCTAACCTGAAGCCTTGCCAGTCAAAATACTCTGAGACGGAGGGGATTTTTTCCATATGATAAATTATAAAACCGCCTAAAGTATTATAATCACCTTCATCTTCACTTGGCAGATCAGTTATTTCAAACATTTTCTTAAACTCCTCAATCTCCAATAAACCGTCAAGTAGCCAAGAACCATCATCTCTTTGAACAGCCAGAGGGTTTTCAATTTCTTCTATCGTCGGAATATCTCCAACTATAGCTTCGAGTATATCAATTATAGTAAGAATCCCCTGAACCACTCCATATTCATTAACAATAATTGCAAAGTGTTTGCCTGTACTTTTGAATAGCTCAAGTGCTTTAAAGGCTTTCATTGTTTCAGGAATAAATAACGGGCTATCTGCTAAACTTGATAAATTAAAAGTTTTTTCATCAGAAAAATCAGAAAGAAGGTTTTTAGCTTTAATGACACCAATTATATTATCAATTCCGCCGTTATAAAGGGGAAATGTACTGTGCATAGTCTCATTTAGAATCTGGATATTTTCGTCCAGTGTGTTTTGAATATCAAGAGCTGTAACTTTATTACGGGGGGTCATTAAGGAATCTACCTGACGGTCAGTTAAGTTAAAAACATTACTAACAATAGACTTTTCCTCTTCTTCTACTGTTCCTAACTGTTTTCCGCGTTCTAACAACAAAAGAATTTCTTCTTCACTAATAGTCTGCTCTTTTATTTCTTTAACTCCAAATAGCCTGAGGACTGCATCTGTAGAATAGCTAAAAGCCTTTACTAAAGGAGAGGAAACTTTTGATAAAAATTGCATTACAGGCGCCACTCTAAATGCAATACTTTCAGGAAAAATTAAAGCCAGTCTTTTGGGTACAATTTCGCCAAAGACAACTGTTAAATAAGTAATCATAACAACCACTAAAGCTAAAGCAATAGTTGTTCCATATGGGGCTATAATTTCTATTTTACTTAACAATGCCCCAAGTTTTTCTGCAATCGTAGCACCGCCAAATGCACCGGTAAAAACACCTACAAGCGTAATTCCAACTTGTATTGTGGATAAAAATTGATTGGGATCATCTGCAAGTTCAAGGGCAATCTGCGCATTTGAATTTCCATCAGAAGCCAGCTGCTGAAGTCTTTCTTTTCTCGATGAAACAACGGCAATCTCTGACATTGCAAGTAATCCGTTTATAACAATTAATAGAATTATTATAATTATTTCGGTGGTTATCATTTTATAATTGTCCTTTGTTTAAACTTCTAAATTTATTAAACCAAAATTTGACTTAGTTTAATATAGCATTGCTATTCATAACGCCTGTTAAATATCACTTTTTTCTTTACCAGCGGGTAATTTCGTTTTATTGGTGTTTTGGAATTTTTAATAGGTTTTATATATAATTCATCAATTAAAACACTAAAAACAGCTTTTGAGTAAAGTTTGTTAATTTAAAAATTATGATAAAATTTTACCTATATCATTTAAACAAAAATCTTTTAAGTATAGGTAAAGGAGTTAGGATGAAGAATCATACTATTGCTTTAGCGCTTTTCTTTTTTATGTTGAGTTCAAACCCTACATTTGCAGAAGGTTTTCTTGATTCCCTGAGCAATTTTCTTGATAACTTAAGCGATACTGCCCCCCTGGAACAGAATTTTGAGAGCAAATATCCTGATTCCCCAACAATTTATAGAAATAAGGACGGAGTTATCAAGTATATAGCTCCACCGCAAAACCCCTCTTACAGCTCTTATGATGTGCTAATTAAAGGGCGAAAATATACATACGGCAGACAGGACGGCTTTTCCAGTAATGAAATTCTTGAAACAACTTATGAAAATAAAACCGGTTATATTCAAAAACCTTTAATAGCCGAAAAACCAAATGCTACAACAGGTGAAAGTTTAGTTCATGAGCCTCTGGAACACTTGCCGGGGCAAGACCCATACAGGCCAACAATTTACAGGAATAGAGATGGCGTTATTAAATACGTAGCACCTCCTACCCAAAATGCTAAGGACGGAAACGAGGCTACTAACGGCGTTAATATACACGGCGAGAGTTATTTTTATGGAAAACAATGGGAGTATTTAGAAAGTGAACCCTTAAGACCCGAAGTAGAGAGATTTGGCCAAAAATTTTATATACATAAGCCTTCAAAGCCTCGATTTTCTACCGACAAAAAACTGTATGGTAGAAAAGTGCAGGCTTATACCTCAGGAGAGGAAGCATTAAAAAGTTATGAAGGGTTTGAATATAATAAACCCTCCAGCCAACTGGACTTGTCAGGAATACACCCTGACAGGCCAACAGTTTACAGGAACAAAGAAGGTGTTATTAAATACGTAGCGCCTCCTACCAGAAACACCAGGGAAGGAAGCGAAACTACTAATGGTGTTAACATACACGGTGATGCTTATTTTTACGGGAAGCAGCGAGGGTATTCAAAAAATGAACCCTTAAGGGCCGAAGTAGAGAAAATTGGCCAAAAATTTTATATACATAAGCCTTCAAAGCCTCGATTTTCTACCGACAAAAAGATGCTTGGTAAAAAAGTGCAGGCTTATAGCTCAATGGAAGATTCGTTAATTACTGAAGGACTTGACTATAATCTCCCTCAAGATGAAGAGGCCTGGGGAAGGGCTGTTTGCCAGAAGTATATGCAGGCTTTCAGCAAAAAATATGCCAACATGAAGACCCGGGACTTAAGTAGATACAGGGCAGTGTATCCAATGCCCTTTATATATCAGAATGGCTATTGTGTCGGGGCAAGCAAGCTGATGAGAAAAAATCCCGGCAAGCCTGAATATGCCGAGGTTATCAACGGCAGCCCGCAAAGTCCAATGGAATACGATGTTTATGGTATTTATAACTTCTGGAGCAAAGAATATCCTGAACTAGGCTGGCCTCTACCTATAAAAAGTAAAAAACAACCGCCAAAAACTGTTAATAGCAAAGAAGCCTGGGGAAAAGCAGTATGCCAGAAGTATATGCAGGCTTTCAGTAAAAAATATGCCAACATGAAGCCGCAAGACGGAAGTACATACAGAGCAGTGTATCCAATGCCCTTTACATACCAGAATGGCTATTGTGTCGGGGCGAGTAAGCTTATGAAAAAAAATCCCGGCAAGCCTGAATATGCCGAGGTTATCAACGGCAGTCCGCAAAGTCCAATGAAATATGATGTTCAAGGTATTTATAACTTCTGGAGCAAAGAATTCCCTAAACTTGCTTGGCCCCAAAAAGCATTTAATGAATAATATTTACAAAAGAGTGTAGTGCAAAATGCAGAGGAATGGGATGTTCTTTTCAGGGATGTTTTAATACTTGTTTAAATGGATGTATTCCTGAACCTACCGGTGATCCAAGAAAAGACAAAAATAATCTTTGTGCGAATAAATGTGCCGGTAAAGGAGCAATGTTTTCTTCAACAGTCGGGATATATCCCTGATTAATTTTTTCATATAATTTTTTATGCAGTTTTTCATTTCTTTTCAGGTGGGCAGGTTTATTTGCAATGTTGCTTCCCGTGTAGGTGGGAAGCAGTTTTTCAAACTCTTCCTGAAATTCCCTAAAAAATCTTTCTATAACCTTTGCTCTGGCGTTATATGGCTTAGCATACACAGGTTTAATTCCAAGATTGGTGTATATTCCATTAAACCCGGCTTCTGTAAAGTCAGTGGATTTGCTGAAATATTTTGCTTTAAACGCCTTATCCCTGAATTTTATCCAGTCCTGAATCAGGTCTAAACGTGCCAGTGCAATTGTTCTTGCCTGCTCCGGTATAAAGCCTGATTTTGTTTGGACAGG
>JANQIY010000057.1 GCA_028281965.1 Candidatus Gastranaerophilales bacterium | reverse complement strand
AGGGAAGCGAGACCAAAGAAAAAATTGGGTGGGTGGAGGGAGAATGAATTTTTGAAAATTTTAAAAACACTTAAGTTTTTATTGTTTACTCCTTAATTTGTTTAAACAAAAATTGTATGTGGCTTTTAAAAACATTTCTGAGTGCGATATTATAGAAATGTTTAAAAACAAAGATAGGCATAAATATTTGAGTTTTAAAAATAAACTTGCTTTTTTATACGGACATTTAAAGAAAAAAAGGAATAGTTTGTGAATATAGGAATTACAGGTGGAACAGGCTTTTTAGGAAGTTATTTAATTAAATACCTTCTAAAAAATCCAAATTATAAAATTCAGGGTTTAACAAGAAAGCCGCAGGAATTTTATAATGAAAACCTGACCTGGATAATCGGGGATTTAACTTCAGAAAGCGACTGTAAAAAACTTATCGAAAATTCTGATATTCTTGTACATCTTGCGCATAACAACGCACCTTTGAATTCAAATAATATACTTAGTGATTCAAGTCTTAATCTAACGCCTAACTTAACTTTGCTTGAAAGTATAAAAAAATGCGGCAAAAAGCTGCATCTTGTCTATATAAGTACAGGTGGCGCCATTTATGGGCATACAAATAATTACAAACCACTTAAAGAAACAGACATTTGCCTGCCTAATTCTTCTTATGCGATACAGAAATTAACTATGGAAAACTATATAAGGCTCTGGACAGACTTTTCACATCTTACGGCTACAATTTTAAGAGTATCTAATCCTTATGGGGTTTTACTTTCGCCGTGGAGAAAACAGGGACTTATAGGTGTTGCTTTAAACACCTTGCTTAAAGGTGAAATTTTAAAAATTTATGGTAATCCTGAGAATATCAGGGATTATATCCATCTTGAAGATATGAGCAACGCCATTGAGAAAACTTTTAACTTCAATAAAGAGTTTGAAATTTATAATATAGGCTCAGGTCAGGGACATTCTGTGAACGATATTTTAAATTACCTGGAAGAAATTACAAGCCAAAAGTTTAAAAAAGAACAGGTTAATGATGAAAATACCCAAAAACTAATTAACTGGAATATACTGGATATAAGCAAGGCAAAAACAGAATTAGGCTGGAAACCTGAGATTAATTTTAATGATGGACTAAAAGCAATGTGCGAAAGGGCAATACAGAATAAATGGCAGAAGCTCCGATATATTTAACCGTCCGGAAGAAAAATTCAGGGTGTTTAAAGCGATACAGCTTTTTTTAAGATAGTAAAATGAGCTCAAATTCAGTATTCATTCCAGTAAAAGAGGCCGGTGCAGATAGCCGGCCTCTTTTTTCTTTTTAAACAGATGTCTTTTATTTTTTTTCCAGTTTTAGTGTTTCTGTTGGAGTATCAACTACCTCGGAAGGCCCAAAATACTGTATTGGTCCCGGATAGATATAGCAGTCCTGTATGGCCCAGGTCTCCCTGTTTTCGCTGAACTCCTTAAAAGGAACACCATCCAGTTCCACAAGGGCTTTTTTGATAACCGGTTTTTGTTTTCCATGACGTTTTTCCATGTTCATCATGGAAGTTAGCGGAATACCGCCTGCAACCCATTCTTCAGCGGGTTTTGTAAGATTTCTTACGGAGGAAATATAACCGCTCAAACCAAATTGAATCAGCGCAAAGGCATTGTACCCAAGTGAATAACAATAATCTGCGTCAAAGTTTGATGGGGCCGCGCATCTTCCTTCATACCCAAAAAAGTGTGTCTGTGTTGAAAATTTGCCCTTATATTCACCTTTACTCTTCATATCAGCAAGTTTTGCCTCGAGCATTTCCGTTAAAAGTTTTTCAGTTTCGATTTTTGAGACCTGGACATTTCCATGAGGGTCTCTGTCTAAGAGAAGTTGAATTTGTATTGATTTTGGCAGCGAATTAAAAAGGTCACTATTTTCCGCTCTTAACAAACCTTTTATGTAAGCTATTTTTGATTCCCAGCCATGAAGCGAAGCATATTCCTTTTTATTTTCGCATTCTGCAAGCTGGTCGTTAAGACTTGATATAAGCGATTTCATTTCCGGTATAAACTCGATTAATCCCTCTGGAATCAATGCTATACCGAAGTTTTTACCATTTTCAGCCCTTTTGGCGATAATATTTGCCATATAGTCAATTATCTGTGCAATTGATACATTTTTTTCCTTTACTTCCTCGGAAATTAAAGTTATGTTCGGATGAGTTTTCAAAGCGCATTCAAGAGCGATATGAGAGGCGCTTCTTCCCATCAGCTTTATAAAATGCCAGTATTTCTTAGCGGAATTAGCGTCTCTTTGTATATTTCCGACTAATTCAGAATAAACTTTCGTAGCGGTATCAAACCCAAAAGAAATTTCAATCTGTTCATTTTTGAGGTCGCCGTCAATTGTTTTAGGAACCCCGATTACCTGGACATCTTCACATTTTCTTTTAAAGAACTCAGCTAACATGGCGGCGTTTGTATTGGAATCGTCACCGCCTATTATAACGATAGCTGATACCTGTAGTTTTTGGCAGGTATAAAGTGTTTTTTCAAACTGCTCCTCAGATTCCAATTTTGTCCTGCCTGAGCCGATTATATCAAAACCGCCTGTATTCCTGAACTGGTCAATATAATCCTTTTCGATTTCCCTGTACTCTCCCTCAATTATGCCGGAAGGCCCGCCAAGGAATCCTATAAGCTTATTTTCCGGGTTAGCTTCTTTAATTGCGTCGTAAAGTCCCGCAATAACATTATGCCCGCCGGGCGCCTGCCCCCCGGACAGAATTACACCGACGTTCATTGTCCGTCCGGAAACACTTTCTTCACCAGGCTGAAATGTCACTACTTTTGAACCAAAGAGGTTTGTGAACATTTTCTTGATTTCATCAGCATTGCCCGCAGCTGACGTTTCCTCTCCCTGAATCATTTTTAAGTTTTTAATCCCCTGTTTTAACGAAGCGGGGAGTTTGGGCTGGTAGGTACTCCTTGCTTTTTGCAGGGATGAGACCTGTTCTGCTTTTTCTTCAAATGTTTTAGTCATATTTCAACTCCTGTTAAATAACATCATAGATTCTATAAATTATTTATACCATGCTAAAACCTGATTTTCAGCAGTTCTTGTTTTATTAACAGGTTTAAAAAAGTTCTTGCGAAAAATTTATTGTTACCTGTTTAACCCCAATGACGGGTTAGCTAAAAATCAATCATAGCTTGATAAAAATTCCTTAAAACGTCCACCCTCCCTCCCAAAAGGACTTACTCCCCTACATTTTTAATTTAAATAGCTTATCATTAATTTCAAAACGCCATAAATTGTCATGCTGAAATAATTTCAGTATATTTTCAACGCTGGATATATCACCCACCCCCTGCCCCCTTGCTTCCCTACATTTTTATAAATTGTTATATAAAATAGGAAGTTTTATATTTTTTAAAACCCCTAAAGTTATTTTATAATAGTCATAATGGGG
>JANQIY010000036.1 GCA_028281965.1 Candidatus Gastranaerophilales bacterium | reverse complement strand
CCCCATTATGACTATTATAAAATAACTTTAGGGGTTTTAAAAAATATAAAACTTCCTATTTTATATAACAATTTATAAAAATGTAGGGAAGCAAGGCTTAGCCCCTCTCCTCAACCCCCAAATTTAATTTTGATATAATAATTTGCAATTAACGTTTGTTTTTTTAGACCACTTACATAAATAATTTAAAGTATTTTTTAAGAATTTTTATTGATTTTATTAAAAAAAAATCCCAAAATAATATGAAAAAGTTAAAAAGGACAACCCTATGGAACTTTGTACAACATGCCATGGAGGCTGTTGCCGAAGATATAACCCGCATTTGTGGGGAAGCGACATAATCAGGATATGTGAAACCTTAAAGGTGGACATACATTTTTTCACCACAGCCTTTCCCGTGAGCGAAGATAAAGTTAATGACGTTATTGATAAAATCCCCGTGTTTATATTCACTGACTGCGGTGAAGACCAGTATCTCAGCCTGGTTTTAAAAGTTAATGAAAGCAGGTTTTACCCGGGGACTTCAAAGTGTATATTCCTGCATGAATGGCATGCTGAACTTATGGGTTCCGAGGAATTAAAGGGAGTCATAGGCAGGTGCGGAATTTACAACTGCCGCCCGGTAGGCTGCAGGGCATACCCTGCGGTATACGACCGGCAAAAAAAGAAAGCCGTTATAAAAGACCCTTACTTAATACTGGAAAATGAGCATAAAAGGGTTTCAGACAGCCCGGCGTATAATCTGTGCGAAAGAGAGCTTACCTGTGAAGACTACGCCCCTTTTGAGCAAGACTACGTAAATTCTGCCGTTCTAAGCCGTTATGAACGTGAATTTTTTATTAAAGTCGCTGAAAAGTGGAACAAAAACCCTGATATATCCGATAATTTCTATAATTTCCTTCTTAAAGAGTATGGTGATAGAATTGAATTAATCAATAAATTGTAGTTTTTAAAAGGAAAAATAAGATGTCGGATAAAATACAAATAAAACTGCCTGACGGCTTAACCCGGGAAATACAGCCGGGCGCAACCGCAGCAGAGCTTGCAGGCTCAATAAGCGAGGGGTTAAAAAGAAACGCGGTCGCCGCTGAAATTAACGGTACAATAAAAGACCTCTCAACCGGGCTAAAAAACGGTGACACCGTAAGGATATTAACCTCAAAAAACCCGGAAACCCTGGAAATTTTGAGGCATAGCGCGGCCCATGTTATGGCCCAGGCCGTGCAAAGACTTTTTCCCAACGCAAAAATCGCCATAGGCCCGACTATTGAGAACGGTTTTTACTACGACTTCGACATTCCCGACCATTCCCTCAGTTCCGAGGATTTGCCCAAAATTGAAGAGGAAATGAATAAAATTGTTCAGGAAAAACAGACCTTTGAACGCCGGGAGATAAAAAACGTCCAGGAAATGCTGACTGATTTGCGGGAAAAAGGCGAAATTTACAAAGCAGAGCTGTTAATGGAATATGCCAGCCAGAACCCAACGCTGTATGTGTGCAAAAAAGACGGTAATGATGTCTGGAACGACTTTTGCCGAGGGCCGCATGTCCCGCATTCCGGTTTTATTAAAGCTTTTAAGTTATTAAGTACGGCAGGGGCATACTGGAGAGGGGATGAAAATAATAAAATGCTCCAGAGAATTTACGCCACAGCATTCTGGAATAAGGATGACCTGAAAAACTACCTACACATGCTGGAAGAAGCTGAAAAAAGAGACCATAGAAAACTCTCCAACCAGCTTGACCTATTCAGCATTAAGGACGAAGTCGGGCCGGGACTGGTTTTATGGCATCCTGCCCTGGCCATAGTCCGTGAGGAAATAGAAAATTACTGGCGAACCGAACACAGAAAAAGAGGTTACGTGATAGTCAACACTCCCCATATGGCGAAAAAGCAGCTGTGGGATATTTCAGGGCATACAGAGTTCTATGATGATAATATGTACTATCTTAACGTGGAAGAAGACAGGGATTATATCCTAAAACCGATGAACTGCCCGTTTCATATGCTGATTTATAAGTCAAAAAGGCATAGTTACAGGAATCTTCCTATAAGAATGGCGGAGTTGGGAACAGTTTACAGAAAAGAAAGATCCGGAACACTTCATGGGCTTTCCAGAGTACGGGGTTTCACACAGGATGACGCACATATATTCTGCACTCCCGGGCAATTTGTGCAGGAAATCCATAATATAATCGAGTTTGTAGACGATACCCTCAAGCTATTTGACATGAGCTATGAAGTGGAGTTATCCACCCGGCCCGAGGAATTTGTAGGCGAGCTGGAAAACTGGAACCGCGCGGAATCCGGACTAAAGGACGCTCTTGAGCAAAAAAACATAAACTATGAGCTAAATGAGGGCGACGGAGCGTTTTACGGCCCAAAAATCGACTTCAAGCTAAAGGACGCCATAGGCAGGACCTGGCAGGCAGCTACGATTCAGCTGGATTTTAACCTCCCTATACGCTTTGACCTGAAATATACCGATAAGGACGGCAGTTTGCAGACTCCTGTCATGCTTCACCGTGTGATTTTCGGGTCTTTAGAGAGGTTTGCAGGGGCTCTTATTGAGCATTACGCCGGAGCATTCCCGACATGGCTTTCACCGTCACAGGCAATGATTGTCCCGATTTCTGATAAACACCTGGAGTTTGCGGATTCTGTGTTTAAAAAAATGAAAGAAAATGGCATAAGGGTTGAAATCGATGATAGAAGCGAGAGCATGAACTATAAAATCCGGGAAGCCCAGAACCGAAAAATCCCATATATGCTCGTAATAGGCGATAAGGAAATCGAAGCCGGATCCCTTGCCGTAAGGGCAAGAGGAAAAGGACAGATTGGCATGATTAAAGTCGATGAATTCATTTCCGGACTAAAAACAGAAATTGAAACCAGGGGCAAAAATACTGTCTAAAAGTTAGCAAATATGAAAAAATTTTAAAAGCCTTTTTAAATGATAACTGTTGACATAAAAATTCGGTTGTATTACAAAAGAATAGATACAATTTAATACTTCCCTCCAGGAATATTGAATGTGATCTACGAAGGGTCGGCAAAGTAAGAGACGGCAAGGTGAAAAACCGCTGTCCTGAGTGAAAAGCCATCCCGGTAAAACCAGAGTAAAGTAGTTACGTAGCGCTCACACAGAGAGGAAAAAGAATGACTCCTAAAGAATCATTAGGCTTATTTGGCGAAAAATTAGGGATGACCCAGATTTATGACGAAGATGGAATGGTAATCCCCGTAACAGTTATAAAATTGGAAAAACTTGTCATAACCCAGGTAAAAACCGAGGATAAAGACGGTTATAATGCTATTCAGGTCGGCTTTTGCGAAGTTAAGAAAAGAAAGCTTTCAAAAGCCGAATTAATGCGCCTGGAAAATAATAAACTTCCTGCATTCAAGTATTTAAGGGAATTCAGAGTAAGCGACCCGTCAAAATACGAAATAGGACAGGAAATAGACCTGTCAGAATTTGAAAATACGGAAAAAGTTGACGTAACGGCAAAATCTATAGGAAAAGGATTCCAGGGAACAGTAAAGCGCCATAACTTTGCAAGAGGCCCGATGACCCATGGTTCAAAGAACCACAGGCTCCCCGGGTCAATCGGTGCAGGCACAACGCCAAGCAGGGTTTATAAAGGCAAGAAAATGGCGGGTAATATGGGAAATAAAAATGTTACCGTAAAAAAGCTAAAAGTAGTAAAAATAGATAAAGATAAAAGCTTAATCCTTATAAAAGGCTCGGTTCCGGGGCCCGAAGGCAAAATAGTCGCAATTAAGCCTTCCAGGACAGTATGGAACTCACATTAATCAATAAATATTCGAGGAAATCAGATAATGACAAAGCAATTAATGATACATAACAGCGACGGAAGTCAATTAGGCCCAATAGATATAGATGAGAACGTATTTGGTACGGAACCAAACGTCCATGTAATGCACCTTGCGCTAAAAAGACAACTAAGCAACGCCCGCCAGGGAAGCGCAAACACCAAAACCCGCTCAGAAGTAAGGGGAGGCGGTAAAAAACCCTGGAAACAAAAAGGGACTGGCAGAGCAAGGGCAGGCAGCTTAAGAAGTCCGCTTTTCGCGGGCGGCGGAGTAATTTTTGGGCCAAAACCAAGGGATTTCAGCGTGTCAATGCCGGTTAAAGCAAGAAGACTCGCCTTAAGATCAGCACTTTCGTCCCGGGCGGACAATATTAAGGTTATAAAAGACTTCTCGGCTATTAAAAACCCGAAAACAAAAGAATTTATAAAAGTCCTTGATTCCCTGGAAGTTAGCGGGAAAATCCTTGTAATAGCAGATACAAGCACGGCGGAAAACCAGCACTTAAAGCTCTCGGCAAGGAACGTCCCGACCGTAAAGCTAATACTGCCGTCAAACATCAATGTAAAAGATATTCTCGAAGCAGACCAGATCGTAATGACTGAAGCTGCAATAAATGAAATAACAGAGAGGTTAAAAAAGTAAATGAGCAGAAACAGAAGCGAAGCGGAATATTTATACCAGATAATAAAAAGACCTCTTGTAACCGAGAAGTCAACAGGCCAGACAGCTTTAGGCCAATATTCATTTGAGGTGGTAAAAGAAGCGACAAAAGTGGATATAAAAAAGGCAATAGAACTGCTTTTCCCCGGCAGAAAAGTAACGGAAGTAAGAACAGCCTATATGCCGGGCAAGCAAAAAAGACGCGGACTAAAAACAGGCAGGACGCAATCAGGTAAAAAAGCCATCGTAACCTTACAGGGCGAGCCTATAGAAGAATTACTAGGAGCACAATAAAAATGGGTAATCGTAGACTAAAACCAACAACACCCGGACAAAGATTCGTAATAATAACAGATTTTTCAGAGCTGACAACGGATAAACCTGAAAAATCGCTGTTAAGGTCAATGAAAAACAACGCAGGCAGGAACAACTCCGGTAGAATTACCTGCCGCCACAAAGGCGGGGGACATAAAAGGGCATACAGGGTCATTGATTTTCACAGGGACAAACTGAATATCGAAGGTATAGTAAAATCAGTAGAGTATGACCCGAACAGAAACGTAAGGATTTCCCTTATCCATTACGTTGACGGAGAAAAAAGATATATCCTGACCCCGCTGGGACTAAAAGTAGGCTCAAGCGTACAAAACGGCCCCGGAAGCGAAATTAAAACAGGAAATGCAATGCCCCTGGAAAATATTCCGCTCGGAACATTCGTGCATAACGTGGAACTGGTACCGGGCAAAGGAGGTCAAATGTGCAGGAGCGCCGGAGCCGGAGCCCAGCTTATGGCCAAGGAAGGAGATTACATAACCCTGAAGCTTCCAAGCTCGGAAATGAGAATGGTACGCAGGGAATGCTACGCAACAATAGGCGTACTCGGTAATATTGACCATAAAAACCAGAAACTGGGCAAAGCCGGGAGAAAACGCTGGATGAGAATAAAACCGACGGTAAGAGGTTCGGTAATGAACCCCTGTGACCACCCTCACGGAGGCGGTGAAGGAAGAGCGCCTATAGGCGGGGCCCAACCGAAAACACCATGGGGTAAACCGGCTTTAGGTAAGAAAACAAGAAAAAATAAAACATCTGATAAGTTAATTGTCAGAAAACGCAAATAAGGAGTAATTAATGTCTCGTTCACTAAAAAAAGGACCATTTGTCGAAGAATCATTGATGAAAAAAATTGACGCAATGAATGAATCAGGCGGAGCCAGGAAAGTGTTAAAAACCTGGTCAAGAGCGTCAATGATTGTTCCGGAAATGTTAAATCATACAATAGCAGTGCATAACGGAAAAACACACGTGCCGATTTATATAACAGAGCAAATGATAGGCCACAGACTAGGGGAATTTGCCCCGACACGCATGTTCCGCGGCCACGCAGGCTCAGATAAAAAGGCAAAGAGAGGATAAGTAAAATGATGCAGGTAAATCAATTCAGACAATCAAACACTTCTTTTGGTAAAGCCGGAGACCTCTTTATCTGGGGTGATGGTAAAGCTCGTCGAGTAGAAGCAGGAATGACGGTAACTCCTGAGGGGAATGGGAATTTAAGAATAAAAACACCAGATATCGTAGCCCCCATAAAAGAAGTAAGGGTTACGGAAGAAGTTGCTGACGGCGATGACAAACTCATTCTTGGACAAACAACACATGTTAAGAACAATCTTCTACAAGGAAAAAGTGTAGAAGGTTATGAAAATGCAAGTTTAGGTCAATCATTTCGAGTAATGGCTTAAACTCAAATAAAAGGACGAATAAAAATGGAAGCAAAGGCAAAACAATCAAATATAAGAATGCCCGCAAGAAAGGTAAGAAGAGTAATTAACACAATCCGAGGGAAAAGCGTTAATGAAGCAAACAAAATGCTTAAATTCATGCCCTACTTTGCGGCAAGAGTAGTGGAAAAAAATCTTAAATGCGCGGTAGCCAACGCAGCTGAAAAACTGGGCGCAATTGAAGAAGAATTAATGGTATCAGAAATCTACGCGGATGAAGGTCCCACGTATAAAAGGGCAAGACCCCGCGCCCAGGGCCGTGTTTACAAAATACATAAACGCAACAGCCACCTGACAATAATAGTTAAAGTCTCAGAAGAATTAAAAGAGAAATTAAAAGAGAAAAAGAAACCTAAAAAATCAAAAGCCAAAAAACAGGAGGCAAAACCTGTAGAAACTAAGGAAACAACTGCCCAAAAAGCAGCAGAACCGGTTGAGAAAGAAGCAAAAGCTGAAGAAAAACAGGAAACCCCTCAACAGGAAGTGGTAACAGAAATTAAAGAAGCTGAAGTCCTTGAGGAAGCAAAAGAAGAACTGGAACAGGGAATTACCACCGAAATAGAAACCCAGCCGGAAATTGAATCCCCGATAGAGAACGAAGCTGAAAAAGCTGAAACGGGAAAAAATATAAAAGTTGAAGCAGAACAACGTGAATCTCATACGGAAATAATTGAAACAGCCGAAGAAACCGAAAAAGAAGAACCGGAAGCAGGTTCAGAAGAACAGAATGCTAATAATGAAGAAGAAAATAAATAGGAGGTAACCCCTTGGGTCAGAAAACACACCCCACCGGATTCAGGTTAGGAGTAATAAAAACATGGTCAAGCAACTGGTACGCAAACAAAAAAGCGTATGTAGACCTGCTTGAGGAAGACCTGAAAATCCGCAGGTTCATAAAGAAAAAATACAATACTGCAGGTATAAGCAGGATACTAATAGATAGAAAAGCCCAGACAGTAGTAGTTTCAATAGTTGCAGCCAAACCGGGAATTATAGTGGGCAGGGGCGGCCAGGGAATTGAGGCCCTGAGAAAAGACCTCTCGGGCTTTACGTCAAAACGTGTGCAGATAGACGTTCTTGAAGTGGCAAGGGTTGACATGGACGCCCAGCTGGTATCAGAATTCATAGCCCAACAACTTGAAAAACGCGTGGCATTCAGAAGGGCAATGAAACAGGCAATACAAAGGGCAATGAGATCGGGGGCCCAGGGAATCAAGGTATCAGTGTCAGGCCGGCTTGGCGGGGCTGAAATTGCCAGGACGGAATGGGCAAAAGAAGGCAGGATCCCCCTGCAAACCTTAAGAGCAGACGTGGACTACGGATTTTCAGAAGCTGATACAGTGATGGGAATTATAGGAGTGAAAGTCTGGATATTTAAAAATGAAATATTACCCGGGGAAACAATAGACCGGAACATAAAAGCAAAAAGCTCACCGGAAGCGGAAGGCGGAGCAGGAAGAAGAGGCAGGGGCAGACAGCAGCCAAAAACCCAGTAAATAAGCAAAATAATCAGGAGCAAAATAACAATGTTAATGCCAAAAAGGACAAAATATAGAAAACAGCAGCGCGGCAGGATGAAAGGCACAGAAACCAGGGGAACAGTGGTTCAATACGGAGACTACGGCCTTCAGTCGCTGGAACCCTGCTGGGTAAACAGCAGGCAAATCGAAGCCGCAAGAAGGGCAATGACCCGTAGTATCAAAAGGGGCGGTAAAGTCTGGATTAAAATATTCCCCGACAAGGTAATCACCGCAAAACCTGCTGAAACACGTATGGGTAAAGGAAAAGGAAACCCTGAATACTGGGTGGCCGTAGTAAAACCGGGCAGGGTTATGTTTGAACTCGCCGGCGTTGAAAGGGACGTGGCAGTAAGAGCTCTTGAACTGGCAGCGCAAAAGCTTCCCAATAAAGTTAAAATCATTGAAAGACAATAAATTAAAGTGACGATAAAAAAATGGTGATAAAAATGAAACTCAGTGAGATTAGAGAACAAACGGTTGATGAGCTTAAAGATAAAGTTACTTCCTTGAGAAAGGAACTTTTTGACCTGAAAATCCAGAAAGCAACCTTTAAACTGGAAAACGTGGCTGAAATCCGCAAAAAGAAGAAATTAATTGCACAAATCAAAACTGTACTTAATGAAAGACAGTTAATTAACGAATAACCCAGAGGAAAATAAAATGCCAAAAAAAGAATTAATAGGACAAGTAGTAAGCACAAAATCTGATAAAACCGTTGTGGTGGAAATCCCTGACCACAAACCCCACCCTAAATACAAAAAAATTATATGCACGACAAAAAAATATAAAGCTCACAATGAAGAAATAGATTGTGCAGAAGGCGATGAAGTTAAATTAATCGAAAACAAACCGATAAGTAAGACAAAATTATGGAAAGTGGTTGAAATTACCAAGAAAGCAACATAATTTTGCCATATTTAATCCCAAATTTGCTTGTGATAGAATCAAAACACAAAAACAAAAAGACAAAATAAAAGAATAATCCTAGAAATAAGGACAGAAGAAATGATACAACAGGAATCAAGACTAAGAGTAGCGGATAATACAGGAGCAAAAGAACTTCTTGTAATAAGGGTTCTTGGCAGCTCTAATAAGCAATATGCCGGAATAGGCGATATAGTAGTAGCCACGGTAAAGGAAGCCGCGCCGAACATGCCGGTAAAAAAATCGGATGTAGTAAGGGCAGTGCTGGTGCGTACGGCACATACAAAGAAAAGACCCGACGGCACAAATATCAGGTTTGACGATAATGCGGCAGTTATAATAAATAAAGAAGGAAACCCTCTTGGAACGCGTATCTTCGGACCGGTAGCGAGGGAACTTCGCGAAAAAGGGTATATGAAAATTGTTTCACTGGCCCCTGAAGTGATTTAACCCCGAAGGACTTAGGAGAAAAACAAAATGAAAAGGACAATGAAAACCGATAAAATAAAAGGAAATAACCTTCACGTAAAGACGGGAGACAGGGTAGTAGTGATTTCCGGCAAGGATAAAGGCAAGATCAGCAACGTAAAAAAAGCTATACCCGCAAAAAATAAGCTCATAATAGAAGATGTAAATATGGTAACCAGGGCAATGAAAGCCAACCCAATGGCAAACTTCCAGGGCGGGCTGATTAAAATGGAAGCCCCGCTTGACTCTTCCAACGTGATGTTATACTGCCAGAAATGCGAAAAAGCAACGAGGATAAGTTTTAAAGTCCTGGAAGACGGCACAAAAACAAGAGTATGCAAAAAATGCGACGAGCAATTTGATACATAAACAAAGCCTTACAAACGTATACAAATTAATTACAAAAATAAACAAAACCATAACAAAAAGTTGACAAAAAGTTGACAAATAACAGACAAAAATATACAAAAACCAACAAAAATTATTAAAAAAACCAAAGAGGTATAAATTAAAATGCCAGAAACAAAAGAAATGAAAAAAAAATACGAGGAAGATGCAATTCCCGCACTTAAAGAGAAGTTCAGCTATAAAAACATACATGAAATCCCAAAATTGGAAAAAGTCGTGGTTAATATGGGATTAGGCGAAGCAGTGCAAAACGTGAAAGTGCTGGATTCCGCCGTGGGCGAACTTGCTAAAATAACAGGTCAAAAACCTATTGTTAACAGGGCAAAAAAATCCATTGCGACATACAAGCTCAGAAAAGGAATGCCCATAGGCACAAACGTAACCCTGAGAAAAGACAGGATGTATGACTTCCTTCAAAAGCTGATCTGCATAGTCCTGCCGAGGATCAGGGACTTCAGGGGAGTAAACGACAGGAGTTTTGACGGAAGAGGCAACTATTCCCTGGGATTAAAAGAGCAAATACTGTTTCCCGAGATCAAATACGATGATGTGGAACTGGTTAAGGGAATGGACATAACAATAGTAACAACCGCCAGGACTGATGAAGAGGCCAAAGCCCTTCTCTCGGAACTTGGCATGCCGTTTAGAAAAAGACAGGCACAGGCTTAAAAACAATAAAAAAGGAGAAGACAATTGGCTAAAAAGTCAATGATAGTAAAGGAAAGAAGAAGAGAAAAGCTGGCCGCGGCCGGTAAGTATCCTAAAGTAAGACTGCATAACAGGTGCAGGGTTTGCGGAAGACCAAAAGGTTATCACAGGGATTTCGGTCTTTGCAGGATACACTTAAGGGAATTCGCTCTTGGCGGCCTGCTGCCGGGCGTGACAAAGTCCAGCTGGTAATGAATATAGATCCTGAAACAAGTTCGGGATGACACAATAAAAAAACCAAAAACAAGGGATCCTGAAACAAGTTCGGGACGACACAATAAAAAAACCAAAAACAAGGGATCCTGAAACAAGTTCGGGATGACACAATAAAAAAACCAAAAATAAGAGACCCTGAAACAGACTCAGAACGACACAATGAAATAAATAAGAAGTAACAAAAAGAGGAAAACCTGATAATGTATACAGACCCAATAGCTGATATGCTGACACGTATAAGAAATGCCGGCGGAGCAAACCACGATACCGTCGAAATACCTTCATCAAAGTTAAAAGTGGAACTCGCAAGGGTTTTAAAAGAAGAAGGCTACATCACTGATTATAAGGTCAGGGAAGAAGGAAAATTCAAAATCCTGACGGTCGGCGTAAAATATGAGTCAGAAAAACAGCCGGTAATAAGAAAAATTCAAAGAGTAAGCAAACCGGGCTTAAGAGTTTATAAAAAGGCTAAAAATCTTCCTAAAGTCCTTGATGGGCTTGGAATTTCAATTGTCAGCACAAGTAAAGGGCTCTTAACCGACAGAAAAGCAAGAAAAGAAAAAGTCGGGGGAGAAATCCTCTGCAATGTATGGTAATTAAATGTAACTGAAAAAAATGGAGACTGATTAAAATGTCCAGGATAGGCGTAGCTCCTGTTGAAATACCGGATAAAGTAAACGTAGAAATACAGGATAACCTGATTAAAGCTTCAGGACCGTTAGGACAGCTGGAAGTAAAACTCCAGCCTGTTATACAAGTTGAAAAAGAAGATAATAAACTTGTGGTTAAAAAAACCAATGACGATAGAAAAACAAGGGCTCTTCACGGTTTAAGCAGGACTCTTGTTTACAATATAGTCAATGGAGTAAGTAAGGGGTTTGAGAAAAGGCTTGAAATCCAGGGTGTTGGATACAAAGCGGCTCTTGAAGGGAAAAATTTAAACCTTTCGCTTGGCTATAGTCACCCTGTAAAAATCGAACCTCCGCAGGGTATTGAAATTAAGGTCGAAGGCAACAATAAAATCCTGGTATCAGGCGCTGACAAACAGCTTGTAGGTGATATTGCGGCTTTAATACGCGGTAAAAGACCTCCTGAGGTATATAAAGGCAAAGGCATCAGGTACGAGGGCGAGTATGTACGCAAGAAAGCAGGTAAGGCCGGTAAGTAATAAGTAATCAGTTTTTGCTTTTTACGCCGGATAGGTAAGCACTAAATTAATAATCCAGGTGAGATAAAATGATTAAGAAAAAAATTAAAAAATTTGATACACAGAAAAGGCACAGAAAAATAAGGGTAAACCTTAGCGGGACGTCGGAAAGACCGAGGCTTGCGGTTTTCAGGAGCAACAAGCACATTTATGCCCAGCTTATTGACGATACACAGGGTAAGACATTAGCTTCTGCCGGGTCAGTAGAGGGTTCTTTAAAAGAACAGCTGAGCCATGGCGGAAATATTAAGGCTTCAAAGGAAATCGGCAAGTTAATTGCTGAGAGGGCAAAAGAAAAAGGCATTAAAAAAGTTGTGTTTGACAGGGGCGGAAACCTCTATCACGGCAGGGTAGCCGAGCTTGCTGACGCTGCCCGTGAGAATGGGCTGGAATTCTAGGAGCCCGTTTTTGATAAAGATAAGCAGAAAAGTAGGGTGCGCACCCTACTTTTTGTCATTTACTTCGGATGACAATTTCCGGCTTAACAGCAAGGCTTTATGCCTCGCACGAATGACAAATAGAAAATAAAAGCTATTTAACTATTTGTCAACATTCACCTCTTCTTTAATTGATGCATCAAGATCTCTTACTCGTTCTTCCCAATCTTGTAATGTCGTTTCAGCATGGCTGCTTAAACCGCGGACATGAGCTATTCTTCCCGCCATAAGGCCACTCTGATATGCGTCTGTTAGCATATCCCGTGCTTTATCACCTTTATAGCCAAGATTCTTTTGATAATTGTCAACATAAGGATCAATGTCATCTCTATAGCTTAGTCCTTTACTTATTCCCGTTATAACTCCGTTTTGATAAGCCCAAAATTCCCCTGGCATCATCCTTGCTAAAACCCTTTCGGGATGCGGAACTTCATCTTTGTCAGGTCCAAGTGCTGCAGTTAGTGTTGTTCTTTCCCTGCTTCCCTGAAACCCGATTTGCTGTCTTGAGGGTTCTGTACTCAAAGGTTTTGCGGCAAAATTAACAGTATTAAACATTATTTTCTCCTTTTTTTAATAAGACTTACAACTATATAATTTACCTGAACATTAATAATTGACAAAAATTTTATTACTTGTTACAAAAATTAATATTCTATGCTTTGGTCCCAGAGCAGGTTTAAATTCTGTAAAAAGTGAGGCTAAACATTTTACTGGCGATGTTTTAAGTAGAATAAGTAATATTTTTAAGTAGATATTAAAAGTAGCTGAAAAAAGTATTACGGGCCTGGTGCAGGATAACACCCGCCTCCCTACATGCTTTTTTCTTCTTTTGAAGAAACTATTACATCGTATATAACAATAAAACCAAGTGCTAATATAGCAAAAGCAGTAAATGTTAAAGCAAAGTATTCAAAAGGTGTCATTATTAATCCCTCAATTTTTTAATATAATCTCTTACTTTTGTATTCAGTACTCCTAATACAACTAAAGCGACAAAAATTGCTAATATATCAAGACTAACAAGTATTTGACCTGATTTTTCCAAATTTGATGCTAACCATGCAATACAACCCGCTACAACTGCAAAAAATAACGTAAATAATTGCCGGTACCAGCTAATTTTTTGTTTAAAGTATTCTTCATTAAATTTATTCATAGATTTATTCTAACATATTAATTTCATGTTTAAAATTCCTGATGGTCAACAGGCAGTAAAAGCAGTGACAACAGTAGTAGGGTGCGCACCCTACAGTTTGTCGTTTACTAAAAGCTAAAATTTAATAATTCTTGTATTTCAACATTTAGAGCTTCCGCAATATGTTTAATAATTAAAAGTGAAGGATTTTGACGTCCTCTCTCTATTTTACCCAGGTAAGACCTTTCAACATTTGCACTTAAACCCAAATCTTCCTGAGAAAGTTTTTGTTTTGTCCTCAAAATTTTTATTTTAATTCCAATATTTTCTAAAAAAGTTTCATCTTTCATATTTTTATTTTAATTACTTGACTATAAACTTTCTACGTAATATAAACATCTTATGAGTTATATAAAACCTATAAGATATTTAAATAATGAAAAAGATGATTTTAGTATTGTTTAGTTGTTTATTTTTAACACTACCTTGTTATCCTCAAGAACTAAGCGGGTTTGTTAAGGTAAGCAGAATTATTGACGGGGATACCGTTGAAATTCAGTTAAAAGAAACAACCGCAAAAGTCCGTCTTGCAGGAATTGACTGTTTTGAAACCTCTAAAATCCATCGGGCTTATAAACAGGCGTATTTAAACCAAATAAGCATTGACGAAGTTATTCTTAAGGGATGTGAGGCAAAATGTCATCTGCAACACCTGATAGACGCCCAAAATATCAAGGTTGAAATTGTCGGCATTGATAAATACGGGCGTTTATTGGGTATTTTTTATGACAAAAACAATTTAAATATAAACCAAACCCTTATAAACCGCGGAATTTGCCCTAAATATGTTTATAAAAACTAAAGTAGTTGGGCAGGTTGGGGCAATTTTGTAAATTGCCCCAACAGCTTTAAATACTGACTGGTAGTGGTATTTTTGTGTCATGACGCACTTGAGAAGCCTGCCCCGTGCTTGACACGGGGGCATCTATCCGCCAAACATATCAGGCAATAAGCCTAATTAAACAGACCCCGCATCAAGTGCGGGGTGACAACAGCAGTAGGGTGCGCAGTGCGTACCTTATTTTTGTCGTTTACCGAGTCCCAAAATTTATTATATTTAAGCCTTTTCTTCCTTTAGTTCAATAGCTCCATAAATAAGAGTTCCTATGAATATAAGAAATAAAATTCCGCCTATAATTGCTAAATTAGTCTCCATTATATGTCCCTCAATTAAGCCAGACTACCCAAGCAATGTTTATTGCGGAAATAAAAGTAAATAAATGCCTGTACCAGCCAATTTTCTGTATTAAATAGTCTTTATTCATAATATTCAAATTATAACATAGATTAAAGACAAAAAAGGGGTGTGCCTACAGTTTGTTGTTTACTTAAAAATGCCTTTTTCATCTTTTCCCCTTCTTAAATAATTAAACTAAAATTTTGCCTTTATCCCTAATCCTTTTACATTATATAAAAACAAAACAGGAAAGATAATTGCTTTGAATTTTGTAAATATTTATTGCTGGATTACTATTACAAAAAGGTAGTAGGTTGGGTTGAAAAATTCTATTTTTTAACCCAACCTTACTGCTGTATATAAAAAGTAATGAACTTTTAGATAGCAATCTTGAATCGCAAATTGTTTTTATAAAAATATATGGATCAGGAGGAATAAGGAATATAAGGGAGGGTTTTATTTATGGAAAGAGTAGGTCCAACATCGGTTACAAACACCAGTTTGTTGGGGACACTTGGTCATCTTAAAGAAAGATTTAAAACACTGGACTTTGTCGGAGATTTCGCTACAGGCATTGATGACCCGAATTCTATTTATGACCTGGATTCTCTGAAAATAGGTAATGGAGTAATAGAGCCAGAAGCTCTTATACGCTATGAAACAAGTGCAAATGAATTTATTAGAGGTATAGGATTTAAGTTTAAACCTCTTGGCGAGGATGAGGAATTAATGAGAATGCTATCAAATTTAAATGATGATGAAACTAACTGCAGCAACCCTGGGTTAACACGTGCTGACCTGGATTCTGCTATAAGTATATTAGGAGAAATGAATAGAGAAGTGAATGATAGTACTTTCAGAGAAGATGTTAATGAATTAAAAAAGAGAATTAGAGAAATGGGACGCGGGTGCTAACCAGGTTGGAGTTTTATTTAAAGCCCAGTATTACAGTAGCAGTAGGTTGGGTTGAGAAATTCATTTTTTAACCCAACATCAAATAATGCGCATTTAAAGTAGTAGGGTGTTACTTTTTGTCATTTACTATGCCCACGTCATTTTGATGGGCTTGCCTTGTTTTATCATTTTAACAGTTTCCCCCAAATCAAAGGGATTTGCAGGTGGTCTAACTACTTCTTGACCTTCTATTTTTAGAGTTCTAAATCTTACCCCTATTTCTCTTTCAATTAATTTTCGCTGTTTTCTAGTGGGAGATCGCATTTGTTGGGCGATATATCTTTGAAGATCTTTTTTAAAGCGAGAACGGTGCATTAAAAAATCTCTAAGTCGAGGTGTACCTATATGAAACATATTGTCTAAAAAAATTGTGGCTTTTTTAGCATCTCTAACCGAAAAATTTTTTGGTAATTCCATTATATGCAACAGGCCATGATTGGTAGTAGCCCTAATCTCATTTAGCCTTAATAAAACAGCAGTTTTTATATCCGTAACTGATAAAGGAGAATAAACTGGATGATTATGAGTAAGATTATCCCTTTTACCTCTTAGGGCTCTTGTTAACTGTTTCATTTGTTCAATAAAAGAAAATTCACATCGATCAGCAATGCCTACTTTCTCAAAAAATATTTTTCCCTCAGTATCAACCAACGTAATTTTTTCTTCCTTCAAAAATTGATTTTCTCTTTCTATTTTAGTTAAAGCAAGTCTTGCCGCTCTTGTAATACTCATTCATTTTTACTTCCCTTATTAATTAAACTATGTATAGAAAAAAGGAAAGCTAAAAGAAATTGCTATTGCAATAGATTTTTTCAGCAATAATTAGATAGGCAGTAGGGTGCGCATTACCACACTACAGTTTGTCATTTACTACTTTTTGTCGTTTACTTGACTTATTACAATTTAGTTTTAGTATATTTAAGAATAGCAGTCGTTAAAAGCCTATTGCAAAGCAAACTTCAAGGAGTAAAAGCATGCATGCTCTCATTGTTATTGCCCATCCAAGTACAAAATCACTAACACATAATATTGCATTACGGATCGCTAGAGGGATTTCTACCGCTGACAAAAATAATACTTCAGAAATTGCTGATCTTGCTGCCGAAAAGTTTGATCCCTGTTTTACAGCGCAAGATATTTCCATTCTAAATAGAGAAATTGATCCCACCCCCGATATTACTGCCGAACAGGAAAGAATCAACCGTGCTGACGCGCTTGTGCTGGTTTACCCTGTTTATTGGTGGTCGTTTCCTGCCTTGTTAAAGGGATGGATTGATCGTGTTTTCACAAACGGCTGGGCTTATGATGATACTTCCGGTGACAGGCTTATTAAAAAGATGCAACATTTGCCTGTTCATATTATTTCCATTGCGGGAGCGGGTGTAAGTACTTACGCAAAACATGGATATTACGGCGCTATGAAAACACAAATTAATCACGGTATTTTCGATTATTGCGGCGCACCGGTTTTAACATCCGAACTGCTCTTTCAATCAGATCCGGATGCTTGTCTAAAATCCGGAGAGGTTATAGGTCAAAAACTATTTGCTTCTTCATTCTCAAAAAATTAAACTGGATGACGGGTTAGTTATCTTTATACCCGGTAGGATTAACCGGGTATAGAATAAAAAACCGTGCTAAAAAATTTTATAATAATTGTATTTCTGTATCACAAGGGGGAGGGAGTATGCAGAGAAGGGGTTTTAAATATTTTTCGTCAATTGTTTTTGCTGTCTGTTTTGCTTTATGTATAACTTTGAGCGCATCAGCTCTAACTATAAGCTCCTGTGAGCTTAGAAACCTGCAAAATGGGGATATAATTCAAAAAAACATAAAAGGGCAGGCCTTATCATCATCAAAGATGATAAAAGGCTCTGAAAGTAAAATTTTGATAAACGCTCCAGCTGAAAAAATATGGAATATCCTTGATGATAAGGAAAATCTTCCTAAAATTATTCATCAAATAAAAGAAGCCCAGATTATTGCAGAGAATGAAAGCCATCAGAAGGTTAAAACATCTGTAAAATTATGCAGGCTGCTGCCTAGCTTTGATTATATCCTCAGTTTTGACAGGTCTGAGAAATACAGGTTAATGAAGTTTGAAAAAACAGGGGGCTGTTTTAATGACCTGTTTGGCTATTTTGCTTTCACACCATATGGAAGATCCACGATTTTAGAGTACAGGATTTATTCAGACCCCGGGTTTTATATACCGGAATTTATTTGTGACGGTCTAAAAAAGGATGCCAAAAAATTTATGATTGCTATAAAAGATGAAGCTGAAAAGTAATAAAACAGGAAGTCCCTGCTTTCAATGCGTATTTTACTCTTACTTCCCGCTTATAAAGCTCATTTATTACGTCTTTGCCATCCGTTTTTAAAAAAAGAAATAATATCTTGTTTTATTCAACTCGAGTTGCTAATTGCATAGTCATATCCTGGCTTTTGGCTAATTCGCGACTCGAGTTAACTAGCAGTTGTAATAATTATTTTATTGACAAATGTTAGGCTTGCCATACATCTTATTTCTAATAAACTATAAGTAGGCTATAAAATAATAATATGTAAAATTAAGTATCCAAAGAGTATAAAAAAGTAATTATGAGTGTATTCGGGTGTAAAAATTGCAGTAAGTGCCAAAAAAAGAAACTTAGTCCTGAAATAATGGATAAATTACCGAAAATAGCGCTGGTAGGTAATCCTAATGTCGGCAAGTCGGTAATTTTCAATGCATTATCAGGTTTTTACGTTGAGGTCAGCAATTATCCCGGGACTACTGTTGATGTATCGACTGCCTTTACAGAGCTTGGCCAGATAATTGACACTCCGGGAGCTTATAGCCTGGGAAATTATAGCGATGATGAAACCGTAACCCAGACTATACTAGAAAATGCCGATATTGTGATAAATATAGTCAGCGCTCTTACAATTGAAAGGGATTTGTTTCTTACCCAGCAGCTTATAGATATGGGGTTTCCGATAATTCTTGCCGTTAACCAGATGGATGAAACCAAAAAACGAGGGATAAGTATTGATACTGAAAAATTGGGCGAATTACTGGGAATACAGGCTATCCCTACTGTTGCTGTCCATAAAACCGGTATTGCAGAGCTTATAAACAGCATTAAAAACAAAGAATACCGCATTTCTGATAAAAAAACGCCTTATATAAAAGACTTTTTAGCCCGCAATAATATACATAAACCTGATGAATACGGGAAAATTCTCGAAATTGAGTGTAATGACTCGGAAAACCGGGAAGAAAAAGATGTTATTTACTCTCAGAGAAGGCAAATAGTTAATGATTTGATAGGCAAAATTATTGTTAATAACGAAGGAAAAGAAAGTATATCGGATATAGTAGGAAACCTGCTTTTAAACCCGGTTATAGGGACAACGGTTGCCCTGGTAATGCTATATTTGCTGTTTCAACTGCTGGGAGTATTTGTAGCCGGGAATATCGTAGATTTTGTTTTTACCCAGCTGAATGAAAAATATTCGCCCTGGATACGAGGGCTGGTAGAGGAATTTATACCTGCTATCTTCATAAATAAACTACTTGTGGGGGAATTCGGGATACTGACAATGACAATAGAAATTGTAGTTGGAGTGCTTTTGCCGTTAATAACCGCGTTTTACCTGTTTATGGCGCTGCTTGAGGATTCCGGATACCTGCCCAGGCTTGCCGTACTTACTGACAATATCCTTAACAAGTTAGGGCTGAACGGGAGAGCTGTAATTCCGCTGCTGCTGGGGTTTGGATGCGGTGCTATGGGTACTATAACAACAAGAATACTCGGTTCTAAAAAAGAAAGGACAATTGCAACCGCGCTTATAGGCATTACAATACCCTGCGCCGCTCAACAGGGAATTATAATTGCCCTTATAGCGGTGATTGGGGGGCTAAAAATTTGGCTTTTATACCTTGCGTGTATTTTTACCATAATGGTGCTTACCGGAACAGTCTTAAACAGGCTAATCCCCGGGAAAACTACCGATCTTTTGATTGACCTTCCGCCTATGAGGATGCCGCTTATTCTCAATACTTTTAGCAAGACATTTTCCAGGGTTATCCATTTCCTTGAGGAAGCTTTCCCTGTTTTTGCAGCAGGTTCCCTTTTGGTAAGCGTTTTGAACACTATAGGTGTTCTGGAATGGCTTCAGGATTTTCTTTCGCCGATTGTTGTTACTATGCTTCATTTGCCTGAGGAGTTTGCAAACGTTTTTATAATGGGAATGATAAGAAGAGACTTTGCCTCGGTGGGATTACTGGAAATGGCGGGGCTTGGGGAAAGTACGGGAATGTTTAGCGACCTGCAAATCCTTGTATCTTCAGTTGTGGTAACTCTTTTTGTTCCATGCCTGGCTACTTTGATAGTTATTTACAAAGAGCGGGGGATGAAGGAAGCTTCGCTCCTATGGATAGGGACATTTGCGATTTCTATTATTGTTGGTGCAGTTCTAACAAGAACTATGGGATTTATTTTGTAAATCTTTCCCGTTTCTTAATATTTTTTCAAATAAACTATATTTAAAAGGTTTGAAGCGGATGTGGTAGAATTTAAGAAAAAATAAAAAAATAACCTGAATTGCTAAATAACTCGATTCTCTATAATTTTTTGGCATGAATGAGCTTTAAAATGACCGGCAAAGCCGGACCATTTTACGCTCCCGCTTCGCAAACAAATGTTGCATAGTCATATCCTTGCTTTTGGCTAATTGGCGACTCGAGTTATTTAGCAATTCGAGTTAATCAATATCTTGGTATGAATATTAATATTTTTTGGCAATAACAGCAAATTCATTTGATTTTTCATTAAAGTGATTCCCTGCAACATCCAAATATAATTCTTCGATTATAAATCCACTTTCTTCAAGTTCACTTTTTAAAGTTTCGATATCGAAATACTGCAACCAATTATAAATTGTTCTTGTGCGAGATTTTTCTATAATTGTGTATTTATCAAGAATTACTTTTTCTTTATCATACTTAAAAGTATTTAAAAAACCATAATATTTGTTGGGAGACCAAAAACCGTTAAGCAAATAAGGTTCATAAGTTATGACTTCTTCTTTACTCTCAAAAGCATTTAGTGAATGTACATCTAAAAGAACAGCGCCATCGGATTTTAAAACTTTATGAAACTTCTCTAAAAGCTGTTTACGTTGAGCTGGGCTTAGTGCACAAAAATCACACATAATCATTATTACAAGATCAAATTTTCTATCCGTTTCAAATTCAAGATAGTTCTCATTTACATAGTCAACCGATAAATTTTCTTTAACTGCAACTTCCCGTGCATATTGAATTGAATTCTTAGAAAAGTCTATTCCTGTAACCTCGGCACCAAATCTTGCAAATCTATTTGAATATAGACCCGGCCCACAACCAAAATCAGCAACTTGAGTGCCTTCTTTTACTTGAAAATTCGATACAATCCATTGAACGGAACGATTAATAAATTCGATATTTCGAGAAGAAATATCAACATCTTCCTGTAAATGATATGTAAGCATCTGCTTTGATGTGTACTCATCAGTCCATAAATCACTAGCTGTATAAAATTCAAATGGATTTGGGCGTGTGTTAATTTTTTCCAATTCATCAAACATCATTTCAATTATTCTTTCCTTCTAGTTATTTAATTAACTTTGCATAGCTAAACCTCTATGTGTTTATTGAAAAATCCCCTTATTATCTCAGGATTATACCATTTTTCAATAACTTTTTGATAATCTTTAGCCTTTTGTTTTGCCTGATTATCAACTAAAATAGTTTTTATTGCATTGTTCAAAATCTTTGGAGACATAATTCATCTCGAATTTAATTAATTTCTAATACTTCATCATTTAAAATTAGCTTGTAATTAATTTTAATGGCTTTGCTTACCAGGATTGATATAGGACAATATTTTTCTTTTGATAGCTTAAAAGCTTTTAAAATATCAGCTTTATTTACAGAACCCCTTATTTTTAATTCTATATTTACAGACTTCAGTTGTTTGCCTTGATCTGTTTCAAAATATGCTCCTATCAAAAAATTATCAGGCTCTGCAAGTCTTGATTTTCTAAAAATACTTATCATGGAAATCCCCATGCAAGAACCTATTGATTGGAGGAATAATTCTTTAGGGTTGGCACCTTGTCCGCTTCCTCCTTTGTCAATACCCATATCAATAATTATGTCATTAGACGTCTTAAAAAGAGTATTGCTTTGCCATTGAATTTGAATTCCCATTTTTTCTCCTTGAAATAAATTAAAAGTAAATTGAATAATTTATACTGACCAAACGGTCATTATAATGGCATGATTTTATCTTACTTTCAAATGACTCTTATATTATCTATTTTCTAGCTTAAAGAGAATTTATCTGAATGCTTATTTTGTCTACATTGATATTATTCAATTATTAGTGAAGTTGGCTCAAAATAAAGGAACAATTTTTTGTTTGTTTTTATCTACTGTAAATCCTCAGCTTCTTCATTTTATCTCAAACTGTTTAATATTATCGCTCATATTGAGTGATTCTTTATAGTAATCAGGAAATTAATTAAATTTAAAAATAAAAAATGTTTGAAACTACCATCCCCCTGCCCCTTCCTTTTGAAGGAAGGGGAAACCCGTTTTGGGTAGAGCTTCGTGCGTAATGCGGACAGTGCCGACTGCTTCGCTCCCCTACACCTAACCCTTAAAATACTTCTATTATTGCTTTTCATCCTCATTTATTAAATCCTGTTTATTTTCTCAGGTCACTATAAGTATATTTTTTCCGATCTTAATCCTTGATAGATTTTTTTATATTTTGGCATATTAATATTATTTGATAATATTATAAATGCGATATATTAATAATTTAGCTAAATAAAACTGTTGAATTACTATCAAATTTGTTATTAAAACTCTTAAAGGATTATAAAATATAATGAAGGGTAAGAGTATAAATTTGGAAACTAAAAAACAGGAATTATTTAAAAAATTCTGTTCACTGGGTTGGGATAGTTCTATTTCAGGCTTAAAAACATTTGATTTCCTGGTAAAAGCCGGGGAATCCATGCCAAAGGGTAGTACTCTCGCAGATCTTGGTGCGGGTCAGGGCAGATATAAGTTTTTCTTTGAACATTGTAACTATATTGCTGTTGACTTTGGAGCTGGTGATATAGAATGGGATTATTCAGCTCTTGATATTGTTGGAAATATTTCGCAACTTGACTTTATAAAAGATAATAGCGTTGATTTTTGTTTAAATACAGTTGTATTGGAGCATTTATCCGAGCCGTCCGATTTTTTTGCACATGTACAGAGAATATTAAAACCTGGTGGAAAATTGTTTCTTTATGCACCATTTTATGTAGAAGAACATCAAATACCTTATGATTTTTTCAGGTATTCAAGTTACGGACTAAAGTATCTTTGTGAAAAAAATAATCTTATTCCTGTTTCAATAACTCCTTCAGACAACGGCTGCCATGGTTTAATGAGAATTGCCCACATTGCTTTAAAGAATATTATAACGAAGCCGGATCAAACATCTTTAAAAACATCTATAGAAATTTTTAAGAATGAAAATAATGTTTTAAAAAAGACTTGGGTAGTTATTACATCAATAATTCCAGAGTTTTTTAAATATAAATCAAAAAAAGTTTACAGAAAGTTTCTTTTTAACTTAGCAGGTTATATCCTGGGAAAATTTTTAGTCCCTTTATTTGATTATTTTGATGAGAACTTCAAAAGTAATATGTCTATGCCCGCATTATGGTATCTTATCGCGCAAAAAGAAGGAGATTTGGAAGTAGGTCCCGGTTTATTAACAAATAAAGAAGATGTAGTTAAATCAATAATTTGCTGTCCTTCTTGTAAAAGTAAAATCTTTTTCTCAGAAATGGCAAGAGAATGCGTTTCCTGCAAAAGAAAATTCAAATATGATAATAAGCAAATAATATTTGATTAACCTGAATCACGGGTTAAATATTTTCGAAATTCCTTAATTCTTTTAGCTTAAAAGGCTAAATAAGGAGTCATCTATAGTTCTGAATAAAGAACGGAGTATCTTATCTAACTTTTTATTCAAAGATAATCTTAAGTTTAAAATATATAAATACATTAAAAGTCTCTTATATAAACTTAGCCGGGAAAAAGCATACGTTTTTTGAAAAAGTTTAATTATTTGAATATAAAAGTTTTTTGGAACGTTTATATTATGAGAATAACTTTCCTTATGTTGTCTCCAATTGGTTAGTTTTTTAGTCAAGAAATAAGCCTTGTTTTGACAGCATATTTGAACCCATAACCACCAGTCCAGATAAGCGTCAAAAGGCGTATTGAAATCGCATTCTAATAATTTAGATTTTTTAATCAGTACGCAGGAAAAGGTCGGAATAATATTCTTTTTTAGAAAAATAAAACCTATGTTTTTATACCAATTTTCTTTGTTTACATTAGTATATTCAAGTCGTTCAGCTACTTTTTTCTCGTCTCCAACCAGGTTTATTTCATTAAATAAAATACTTATACCAGGATTATCGTTAATTATTTTAATTTTTTCTTCTAAATAAGTATTTTCCCAATAATCATCGCCTTCTAAAAAAGCTATATACTCGTCGTTTACTGAATTTAACCCCAATTCAAGAGTTTTTCTAAGTTTTTTATTGGCAAAATTTTCATGATGTAAAAAATGAATATTATCATATTTTTCAGCATAAATTATTATTTTTTTTTGGGAATTGTCTATGGATCCGTCATCAACAACAAACAATTCCCAATTTTTGTATGTTTGAGCTATAATTGATTCAATGGCAGTTGTTATATACTTTTCATGGTTGAAACAAGTCACTATTATTGATATTTTTGTGTCTTGCACTTTCAATATACTCCAGGTGGATAAAAATTTACTATGGCATACTAAATCAAATATTTAATTTGAGCAAATATGTAAAAAACAGGGATATGTAAGAGTTCTGATTGCAAATAGTTTCTGAGCATCTAAATTCACAGCGGCTGGGAGCCGTTTAAAATTGCCTCTGTTATATCAGGAGCTAAAAACCTTAAAGTAACAAGAAATTACATAGCGAACGTCATCTCTTGCTTAAAATATTTTTAATCAACTCGGTCTGGTTATCTAAGGATTTTTTCAGATCAAAATTTTCAACAATAGTTTTTCTGGCATTTATGCTTAAATGCGGTAAATTTTGTTTATTATCAAGCACAAAATAAGCTTTTTCCGCTATTTCCCGGGGTTTAAAAAAGTCAAGTAAAAGCCCGTTTTCTTCATCTTTTATAACCTCTTTAACCGGTGGGGTTGATGAGGCTAAAACTATACACCCGCAAGCCATTGATTCCAGCATAGACCATGATAAAACGAACGGGTAAGTAAGGTAAACGTGCGCTGATGAGACCTGCAGAAGTTTTAAATAATCAGGGTAAGGCAGGCTACCTGTAAAGTGCAGCCTGTCCGTATCATATTCATATTTTTCTAACATTAATTTCTTAAATGTCTGTCCCTCAGGCAACTTTGCCCCGTAGCAAACCCGGTCTTCCCCTGCAATGATAATTTGAGCATTAGGGCGTCTTTTCTGAATCTCGGATGCTGCTTCCATAAATTGAGGAAACCCTCTATAAGGCTCCATCCCCCGTGTTGCATAAGTCAGGATTTCGTCTTTAGCCGTAAATTCCCTGTTGTTAAACCTGAATACCGCATTTTCATCCGGCCTGAAAAATTCAGTATCAATTCCTTCGTGAATCACGGAGGTTTTAGCGTGAAACTCAGGGGGTATCTGCTGAAGCTGCCATTGTGTCGGTGTAATAGCCTTGTCACAGGTATACAGGTCAACCAGGAGATGTGAGTTTTTATACCTTGTCCTTGCCCTTGTATCGATTTGGGGCGGGGAAATAAAATCAATATCACTGTTATTTGTGTTGTAAAACCATTCAATATGCGCAATTATTTTTGATTCCGGGAAAACTTCCTTCATAAATGAAACCGGTCCCCAGCTATGTCCGATTATTACGTCCGGAATAAAGCCTTTTTCCCTAAGGCTCAGGGCTGCTCTTAATGCGCCCTGCCCGTGCAGGACAGATTCCTCTGTAAAGCGCAGGTAATGGTGGGTTTCAGGTTTCGGCTCCCTGTGCAGGCCGTAGAGAACTTTTGTAACTCCTGGCATAGCCTGGCCGTCTTTTCGGTTTGTTAAAAAAACCACCCGGTTATTCCTGTCTTTCGCGAGATATGTTGCCAGGTGCCTGAACTGGGCGGGGAAATTCCTATGTAGAAACAATACTTTCATCTTACGCTTATTCCTTCATCAAGATATTTAATCAATGGATAGATGAAAAATTCAATAATCCTGCGTTTGCCTGTCTTAATTTCAGCGCTGATACTCATTCCTGAGGAAATGGATTCTTCTTTGCCTTCAACCATAAGGTTTGTCTGTAAAGGCTGAATAAACACTTCGTATACAGGGCCAAGTTCCTCGTCGATTATGCTGCTTTTGGACACATTTATTACTTTGCCTTCCAACAGTCCATATTTTTGAAAGCTGAACGTATCTATTTTAATTTTTACGTCCATCCCTTCTTTTACAAAGCCAATGTCTTTATTTAGCACGGTTGTCTTGGCTAAGAGAGGCACATCAACCGGCGTAACGGAAATTAACTGCTGGGCGGGCTGAACCACGCCTCCTATTGTGTGCATCATAATTTTGTCGACGTGTCCGTCACACGGGGATGTTATTTTTTGCTTTGTATTGGTAAATTTTACCTGGTCAACTTCAGCTTTTAGTTGTGTTACCTGTTTTTGTTTTTCTGCAAGTTCTTTCAGGGTTTCAGACTTAAAGTTTTCTTTTATATAGTTAACTTTTTCATTTAATTTTTTTATTTCCGACTGATAGCTTTTAATTTTATTAACTTCTTCAAGGTATTCATCCTTTGCAATAATGTCCAAAACTTCCTTAAGGCGTTTTTCCCTGTCTTCGCTGACGGCAAGAAGATTTTCATAATTATTTTTCTCTGTAATGGCTGTTTTTAGTTGTTCATTGTAGGCAGCAAGCGTTGAATGATAAATATCAAGCTGGGTTTTATCCGGGAAACCTGGACGCAGCGGCCTGCCGGAAGCTAGAGCTTGTAGTCTTTCCACTTCAAATTCAATGTTTTTAAGGTTTTCTTCCCTGGATTCAAGGGCAGGCTCTGTTGTTGAGGGATCAATTTCCATTAGCACCCGGTCTTTTTTCACAAAATCTCCTTCCTTAACAAGGATTTTTCTTATAACTCCGGTATCTAAAGGCTGGATAACCTTAACTTCACCGTCAGGTATAATCATTCCCCGGGCAGTGACCACCACGTCAACCTTGCCAAGGAACAGCCATAAACCCGTAAAAACTATGAGAGAGACGATTGTCCAGAACATAAACAGGCCAAGCGGGCTTGCCGGTCTGTCTTCTATTTCTGACAGGAGGGGTTTGAACTCATGGGAGTCGTCATGGTTCAGGAGGTTTTTTATTTTATTAAACATTATTTAACACCCTCCTGCTGGTTATTCAAGTAGTGGTAATATCCCTGGTTTTGCATAAGTTTATCGTGGTTCCCGACTTCTATTATACTGCCTTTTTCAAGTACGATAATGATATCACAGGAACGCACAGCTGAGAGTCTATGCGCTATGACAAACATTGTCCTGCCCTGTTTGATTTTATCAAGGTTAGAGAGGATTATGCGTTCAGATTCATAGTCAAGGGCCGAAGTTGCCTCATCAAATATCAATATACGCGGGTCGGTAATCAATGCCCTTGCAATTGCGACTCTTTGTTTTTGCCCGCCGGAGAGTGTCGAGCCCCTTTCCCCGACAACCGTGTCGTATCCTTCGGGAAGTTGCGAGATAAATTCGTGTGCTCCTGCAATATTCGACACCTGTAATATCAACTCAAAAGCCGCGTCAGGCTTTGCGAGCGAAATATTTTCGCGTATTGTGCCTGAAAACAGGTAATTATCCTGCAATACAACTCCTATGTTGTTTCTCAGCCAGATAGGGTTTATCTGGCGAACGTCAATACTGTCAATATATATAGCGCCTTCATTGGTCATATATAGTTTTTGTACCAGTTTTGTGACAGTGCTTTTGCCGCTGCCGCTCCTGCCTACTATTCCAACGCTCATTCCCGGATTTATAGTAAAACTAAGGTTTTCAAGAACGTTTGGAGTGTTAATGTTGTATTTAAAGCTGACATTGTCGAATTTTACTGCCCCTTGCAGTTTAGGCAGGGTTATCAGCTTGTCAGACTGGATTTCAATAGGATGGTTAAGTATATCACCAAGCCTGTCAATGCCTAAAAGCGCCTGCTGGAATTCATTCCACAGGCCGACCAGTCTCAGGATCGGCGCGGTAAACTGCCCTGATAACATATTAAACGCGATTAACTGACCTATAGTCAGCTTATTTTCAAGCACAAGCTTAACTCCAAAGTACAGGATTGTTATGGTCATTGCTTTCTGGAACATACCCGATAGCGCAGCTGAAATATTGCCCATGTTCCCCAGGCGAAAACCTGCTTTAACGTAATTTCCGAGGTAATCTTCCCATTTTTTTTGCATAGACCCTTCTATGGCAAGTGATTTTACAGTCTGGATACCCGTGACTGACTCAACAAGATAGGAGTTGGAATTCGCTCCCATCTGGAATTTATCTTCCAGTCTCTGCCTTAACTCAGGCGTAATAAGCAAATACAGTATTGCAATCAGCGCAACAAAACCAAGCACAACAAGTGTTAATTTTAAACTATATAAAAACATTACCAGCACGAAAACCATCGAGAAGAACAGGTCAATAATCACTGAAACAGATTTATTGGTTACAAAATCACGGATCTGGTCAAGTTCTCTCACACGGGCAATGATATTACCCACTTTCCTGCTTTCAAAATACACAAACGGAAGGGAAAACAAGTGTTTGAACAGTTTAGCGCCAAGTTTTGCATCGATTTTACTTGTCGTGTGAATAAAAATATATTTCCTGGCGAGGTTCAGGAGAAATTCAAATATCATTACGGCAATAAAGGCAACCGCCAATACATCAAGCGTTGTCATACTGTGATGTACCAGTACTTTATCGAGGATTACCTGGGTAAACAAAGGCGTTACAAGACCAAAAAGCTGGATTATGAACGATCCGACCATAACCTCGGAGATAACCCGTTTATACTGCATTATTTCGTTAAAAAACCACTTAAACCCGAATTTTACCTGTGAATTTATGAGTTTATGGTTAAGTATTATGAATTCTCCCGTTGCAAGCCGAAAAAACTCATCATAGGCGAGTTCTTTTGCCTGTTTTTCAAGAGGTTCAAAGACAAGTACTTTTTGGTGGGGCTCCGTGTTAATTTTCAATAGCGCAAAAAATGAACCGTCCTGTTTTTGTGCTATTGCCGGCAGCGGATATTTTTCAGCTATTGTGTGCAGGCTTTCCTGCGTAAATTTCTTGATTTTTGCCTTAAATTCGTAGTTTTTTACTATTCTAACAAGTTCTTCCTTTGTAATTTCAGCTTCGGTGAGCCCATACTCTCTTATGACTGAGCGCAGGTCAGCATTTATCTGGTTAATTTTAGCTACCAATTCAAAACATATCAATCCCGTTTGCATAATTCATCCTCAGTCATTTTCAAAATGTTTATTTTATATTCATTTGCACTGTTATTTATTTTTACTTTTTCAAGTTCAAGTTTCTGGCTGATCAAGTCGGATTTCTGTGAAAGATAAGTTATTCTATCGATTAATTCCTGTTCACCCAGTCTCTCGAGCATCGTTATTTTCTCTTCGACAAGCGCTAAGGATTTTTCCCGGGCAGATAAGACCTCTTTATAATCCCTGGATTGCCGGTACATCTTCTGGTAATAGGTTTTCATTTCTTCGAGTTTTTGATCTCTTTGCAGTTTTAATTTTTTCATTTCAAGCTTTGTCCTGTCTCTCTGGGCAGTGTTTTTAAAACCTGTGAACACAGGGAGGCTTGAGGAAATCCTAAAAGACAGGTTTGTCTGGCCTAAGTCGCTGAATGTACCCCAATAGTCCTCCGAGTCAGTCCCATACAAATAATAATTGGTATAAAACCTGAATTGAGGAAACCTCTGGCGATTTAATACAGCGAGTTCCGCCTGTTTTTTTTCTATTTCAAGCTGGTAGTACTTATATTCAGGCAAATTTTCTTCATTTAAAAAATCAGTTTTGACTGCTTCTATTTGCAGTTTTGGGTTTTGTTCAGCGGCTGAATCAACGGTTTCTTCCTCGTTTCTTTCGAAGTTTACCGGCTCAAAGCCCGGTTCTTCAAAAAATTCCAGTTCAAGAGAGTCAATATCGTACTCGGTTCCTGTATAAAAAGAAATATCTTCGAGGTTTTTTCTGTATTCAATGCGGACGGAATTGATTTCATTAGTAATTTTTGCTACTTTGATTGCCTGTTCAACCACATCTGTCCTGTTTTTCTTTCCGGCTGTAAAAAGCCTTTCCTGCATGTTAAAAAGTTCGGAATTAAGGTTTAATATCTTCTTATTTGCGGTATATTCCCGGTAATTCAGCAGGGCTTTTGTGTATATGTCAGCCAATTGCAGCTTCAAATCCCGCATATTCATTGAGTAACGTGTTTGTTTTTGAATTTTATCTTTTTTAGCAATTTTAAGCCGCTTACCTCTTGCCCCGAAATCAAACAGGTTATATTGAAGGCCTGCGCTTGCCGAGTTGCGAAACTGTGTCTCGTTTAGCAGTATTGAATCGCCTACAGGAGTAATTGCCGAGTTATTCTCTGAGAGGTCTCTCTGGTATCCGGCATTATAACCAAGAGTTATTGCAGGAAAGTACTCTGATCGAGCTTCTTTAATACCGGCTTTACTTATGCCTATATCAACTTTTGCTATTTTCAGTTCATGGTTACGCTCTATCGCCTGTTTCAAAACATCCTTGTAAGTTAATGTTTGGGCAGTTGAAGGAGAAGAAAGTATTAAAATTACTATCAATCCAGCTATTATATGTTTCATAAATCATATATTAATTAAAATATAATTTATACTCAATACTTTAATTTTATATATAATTTTATAAATATCAGTAAAAGAACTATTTAAGTAGTAGACAAAAAATTTTGTATGTTTTAATAAAATTTTTTGTCTACTAAGGAAGAAACAAAAAGTTCTTATGTAAAATTTTCAAAAATATTCCTTATTAAATTTTTTCGGTCGAGCGACCGACCGAAGGGAGGGAAGCGAGACCAAAGAAAAAATTGGGTGGAGGGAGAATGAATTTTTGAAAATTTTAAAAACACTTAAGTTTTTATTGTTTCTTCCTTACTTATTATCGATTCAGTGATTCAGTATCTGGGGACAAGAAAAATTTACAAAAATTAACAAATTTTTTAAACTTTTATACCGGGCATTACACTTGAAAACAAAGCAAACTGTTCGTAAATAAAGCTTTTAGCCCATGCTTTATTATTTTGTTAATAGTTTTTTTTTGATATACTGGCGTAAAAATAGTTATACCGATTTCAATAAGTAACCGTTAAACGAAAATAATAATCATAAATCGGTATGGCAAAGCAGGAGCGGAGTTTTCGGTAAAATCCGGCTTTGCCGGTTTTATCAAAAACTAATTCATTTTGTTATAAATAACTGAAATAGGGAGTATTTAAAGCTGAAAATAAAGGCTTAAATTTTCTTCTAATCTATTTAAATTATAAATTTAGGTGTTACTATATTGTTAATATAGGCGGAAAAATATAAATTATCTTTAAAAGTACTGATAAAGTAAGTAATAAGTGAAGAGGTTAAGTATAAGTGACAGGCAATTCAAATTCAGTAAACTTAAATGAAACACTGGCAGACACCCGGGCAAGAGAGATGATGGCAGGCCAGGCAAATATTAAAGTAGTCGGAGTAGGAGGCGGAGGCGGAAATGCCGTAAACAGAATGATTGCTTCCGGCCTGGCAAGCGTTGATTTCTGGGCAGTGAACACTGATTCCCAGGTTTTGCAGATGTCAAACGCCGGTAATAGAATTCAAATAGGCGAAAAATTAACTACCGGCCTCGGAGCAGGCGGAGACCCTACAAAAGGAGAAAAAGCCGCGGAAGAAAGCAGGGATGATATTATGGTAGCTCTTGACGGGGCTGATATGGTATTTATCACGGCAGGAATGGGCGGAGGCACAGGAACAGGCGCAGCGCCGGTTGTGGCACAGATTGCAAAAGAACTTGGCGCGCTTACCGTTGGAGTTGTAACCAAACCCTTCAGCTTTGAAGGCCGCCGCAGAATGAACCAGGCCTGCCAGGGACTTGAACAACTTAAGGAAAGCGTAGACAGCCTGATTGTCATACCTAATGACAAGTTAATCGAGGTTGTCGAGAGAAGAACTACAATGAGAGAAGCTTTCTATGTGGTAGATGAAATTCTCCTGCGTGGTGTCCAGGGAATCTGCGATATAATTACGGTTCCCGGTCTTATAAACGTTGACTTTGCAGACGTCAAATCAGTTATGCAAATGTCAGGATCTGCGCTTATGGGCATAGGACGCGGAAGCGGGGAAGGCAGAGCCCTTGAAGCCGCAAGGATCGCTGTAAATTCACCTCTCCTTGAAACCTCAATTCAGGGTGCAAGCGGTGTTATCTTTAACATCACGGGCGGCTCCGATATGACTATTCATGAAGTCTACGAGGCCGCAGAAGTTATCCACGGCTCAGTACTCGAGGACGCCATAGTAATATTCGGATCCGTAGTTGATGACAGAATCCAGGGAGAGGTACAGATAACCGTAATCGCCACAGGTTTCGATCTTCAGCCGCAAAATAACGAGAAAAAAGCCGAAGACCCGTTTTCAATGTTTTATTCATCAGGCGGAAACAATAACAGCAGCTTCAAAAAGAAAAGTACCCAGGAAACAGCAAGCTCAATGCTTGATATTCCGGAGTTCTTAAGGAAATCACCTTAGTTTTTATAAGTCCGTAAAAACTTTCTAAAGATTTTGTTCGCCTGAAAAAAAGGAGATTTTGCAATGCTTAAAAAACTTATTTCCATATTAATTTTGATTACGGCCGTTTTTATAATGTCGCCATCCCTTGCAATGCCTGAAAATGACCAAAAAGACCAGGGTACCATCACCTCAACCGCAACAACGACAATGGAGGTTGAACCTGATACAGCCAGTTTTTCAGCGGCCATAGTCACTGAAAATAAAAACCTGGACAGGGCTATTGAGGAAAATAACAAACTTTCCCAAAAGGTTTATGATAGTCTGAAAAAACTCTTAGAAGAAGAAGGAGTGATAAAAACTTCCAGCTTTCAGACAGGGCCTGTGTATGAATATAATAAAACATCCCGAAAAAGCGAGCTAAAAGGATACAGGGTATCAAACCGCGTTTACGTGGAAACTAAAAAAATGGACGAAATAGGAATTTTCCTGCAAACTGCCATAGACAACGGCGCAAATAATATAAATAACCTGTCTTTTACTGTTAGCGACAAAGATAAATACTGTGCCGGCCTTTTAAAAAAAGCGGCTAAAAAAGCCAGTGAAAAAGCGGAAATCATTGCTGAGGCTTTAGAAGTAGATATATCAGGAATAAAAAGAGTTAATTCAAGCTGTAATCGACCATTTATAGAAAATATGACATTTGGCAGAGAGGCGCTGTCCGCCGGTAAGGGAGGAAGTATTCCCGTAGAAACCGGTGAAGTCAAAATAGACGCAACTATTACCATAGATTTTTTAATTAAAAACAAGTAGTAAATTAATTCAAAACATTGCAACAAACAAGCTTGAGTTGCTAATTAGCCAAAAGCCAGGATATGACTATGCAATTAGCAACTCGAGTAAACAAGTATTAATTGATAAAACCCTCAATTTAACGTTATCTTGAGTACTGAGGGCAAGGGTTGGTATAATGTTATTTAATCGGGTAGGAATCTAAAGGGAATAAAATTGGCAATAATATCAGACGGGGAAAAATTCAAGCCGGAAAAAGAAAGGGAAAACTTATCCCCACAGGAAACCGAGTATGATTATAACTTCGAAAGCTGCATAAGACCAAAAAGCTTTAATGAATACATAGGACAAAGCCAGCTTAAAGAAACTCTAAAAATCTCTATTGAAGCCGCAAGACAGAGAAGCGAACCTCTTGATCACCTGCTTTTTTACGGCCCGCCGGGCCTTGGCAAAACCACGATTTCCGCTGTAATTGCTAATGAAATGGGCTCAAAAATCAAGACAACCTCGGCTCCTGCTCTTGAAAAACCCCGGGATTTAATAGGAATCCTGATGAACCTTAAAAACCACGATTTTTTGTTTATAGATGAAATTCACAGACTGAACAAAGTTGCCGAAGAGATTCTATACCCGGCAATGGAGGACTTTTCCATAGACAGGACCATTGGTTCCGGTGAAAAGACAAAGATTTTACGGATTCCAATCTCCAGGTTCACGCTTATTGGCGCAACAACAAAGGCCGGATCACTCTCAGGACCATTAAGAGATCGTTTTGGCATAATACACAAGCTGGAATTCTACACAAACCAGGAATTAAAGCACATAATAAAAAGAACGGCATCCATTCTCGATACCGGGATAACGGAAGACGGCGCGGAACTGGTGGCTTCCCGCTCGAGGGGAACGCCGAGGATTGCTAACAGGCTTTTAAAGAGAATACGGGATTATGCCATAGTCAAATCAGATGGCAAAATTACAAGGGAGATTGCGGAAAAAGCCCTTGAATTACTGAATATTGACAAATATGGGCTGGATATAGCCGACAGGGATTTATTAAAACTTCTTATAGAAAAACATGAAGGGGGGCCTGTGGGGATTGAAACCCTTGCAGCCGCACTTGGGGAAGATGTAAAGACAATTGAAGACGTCTATGAACCTTATTTACTCCAGGCAGGTTTTATTTCCAGGACGCCCAGGGGCAGGAAAGCCTCAGCTGCGGCTTATAAACATCTTGGCTATAAGCCCCCGTCGTTTCAACAAAGTTTTTTAACGGATTAGCAGGTGATTAAACATGAAATTATCGAAAATAATTATTTTAACAGTAATTTTTGCGGCGTCCGTTATCCTTAAATCCCCTGCAATCGCCCAGGAACCCCCTGGTAATTATATTGAGCCCGATATTTCCTATGCCAGCGGCAAAGTCCTGGAAATTATCAAAGAAAAGGAAAATAAAGAGCTTTCTGAATCCTTCCAGAACGAGCAGATTACCCAGCTGGTGAAAGTCCGGGTTTTAAACGGGGAATACAATGGAGAAACCGTTGAGGTCGAGAACTATATTACCTCAAACCCTGTCTATGACATAAAATTAAAGGCCGGGCAAAGAGTGCTTTTAAACATAGAAAACACACCCGAAGGCCCGTTGTTTTACGTGACAGATATTGAAAGATACCCGGTATTAATGATAACCCTGGGGCTATTTCTGGCACTTTTACTTATAATAGGGGGAAAAAAAGGTATTCAGACGATAATTTCCCTTTGTATAACCGCTTTGCTCGTATTTTTTATACTCGTACCCGCAATATTAAACAACTTTCCTCCGATACCTTCTGCTGTTTTTATAGCGCTAATTTCGACAATGGTAACTATGGCTGTGATAGGCGGAATCAACATTAAAAGCCTTGCAGCGGGGCTGGGGTCAATTCTCAGTGTATCGCTTGCCGGATTTGTCGCCTTGCTTGTAATCAACTATGCGCCTTTGACAGGGTTCCATGACCAGGAATCCGCCATGCTGTGGATGTCCAGGCCTGACCTGAATTTCCCGGGAATCCTCGCTGCCGCTGTCATAATCGGCGCTCTTGGGGCTGTTATGGATGTAGGAATGTCCATTGCCAGCAGTATTTCCGAGTTTAAAAACGTTAACCCGGGACTTACACCCGCTGAACTGGTAAAATCAGGGATGAATGTTGGTAGGGACGTTATGGGGACAATGGCAAATACGCTGATCCTGGCGTATATCGGGGGAGCTTTTTCACTGGTGCTGCTGGCAGCTAACGCGCCTTTATTAAAACTGATTAACCTGAATTCTATTTCAACCGAAATCACTGCCGCAATAACCGGGAGTATCGGTATTGCTCTTTGTGTCCCCATAACAGCGATAACTTCAGCCTATCTTATAGATATAGCCGAGAATTCCAAAAAACAAGAGGAAGACCTGCCGGAAGAGGGACAGGATAGCCTGATAAATTAATATACTAAGAAAATGCGCCAAAACCCGGCCTCCCGCCGGTCGGTCTCAAAAAACCCGGAAAAATCCTTAGTCCTGTTATCAAGGTTCACAAAGACCGTTGCAAAAGGCTTTTTCAAGCTCGGGCATAATGCTTTTATGCGTCATTTCAAAAGTTACCGGGGTTATTGAAATCTTATTGTTTTTAATAGCTATAATGTCTGAACTTTCTTCATCACAGGTATCCAAAAACTCGCCAGCCAGCCAGTAATAGGTTTTCCCTCTGGGATCAAGGCGTTTTTCATACTTATCAGTGTACATACGTGTCCCCAGCGTGGTAATCTTGATCCCTACAATTTCCGTCGGCTCAACCGCAGGAACATTTATGTTAAGTATGGTCTTTTTGGGAAAATTAATATCACCGATTCTAGGGACAAATTTTGTAATAAAGTCAGCGGCATAGGAAAAATCGCTTGAATTGCCTTCTGAGCCGCATAAGGATACCGCAATGCTTGGATATCCAAGAACCGCACCTTCCATAGCAGCGCTAACCGTTCCGGAGTATAAAATATCCGCTCCGAGGTTCGGCCCGTTGTTTACACCGGAAATAAGCAGGTCAGGCTTATCTTTCAGTACCGCATTTAGCGCTATTTTAACGCAGTCCCCGGGAGTTCCGTTAGTTGTCCATGCCTTTACCCCCGCATCATAGCCAAATTCCATCTTTTCAACCCTTAACGGGTGGTGCAGGGTTAGAGAATGACCCGCCGCGCTTCTTTCTCTATCAGGAGCTACAACATAAACTTCGTGATATTCTGATAACTTCCTTGCTAGAGTTGTAATTCCCGGTGAATGTATTCCATCATCATTAGCCAGTAATATTCTCATATTTTTCCTTTTCTCTCACAAACTGTTTTCAAAGATTTTTCCCTATAATCTATTTTATATTATGAGTCAAAAATAAGGAATAAAGAAAGAATTCTTACACATTGTGTCATCCCGCACTTGAGAAGCCTGCCCCGTGCTTGACACGGGGGGATCTATCCAGTTAGCACTAAGTGCTATCAGTATTATAGCGAAGTTACTTAGAC
>JANQIY010000213.1 GCA_028281965.1 Candidatus Gastranaerophilales bacterium | reverse complement strand
ACAAAATCTAAAGGTATAAAGATTGTTCCATTTGTTAAAGCAAGGGTTATCATTTCATCTTGAGGAATATTTTTTCTTCCTTCAATGTTTTTTAGACCTTCCGGTGTTATTCTATTCTCTGCATGCTCCTGTATTATTGCTGTTGCATCAGATATTAAATACCAATTTGAATACAGTATTGCTGAAACCAACTTTCCGAGTGCGTAAAACATTTTTGTCCAGTTAATTTTCTCCTCTAAAAAATTGTAAATCCTCTCCAAGCTTATTTCTTGCGTTCTTTTACTTATGCCATGACTGCAAAAATACCTATCTTGCAGGATTATTCCACACAAATAATTTGTGAATATTTCCTGGTCGATACCGTTTGAAAGAAATGCTAATATGTAATTGAGAAATATTTTAAGTAGATTGATAATATTCATCTAACTTTAACCCTCCTTAACCACATTGTGATTCAGGAGGGTTCTATTTTTCCAATTACTTTTTATTTACCAAACTTTTGAAATAAACTTATGCTAAGCCCCATGCAAGGGTTTTTCCTGAATAAGCTCTTAATAAAAACTATCCGGCTGCACAGGTATCTTTATTATTGTTGCAAGCAAGCAGGCTTGCTCCAATCATGCCCGCATCATTTCCTAGCTGGGCTTCTACAATTTGCAGGTTTTCAAGCGCAGTTTTTAAGGCTCTTTCCCTGACTGTTTTTCTTATAGGTTCAAGAAGCAGGTTTCCGCTTTTTGCGACACCGCCGCCTATGATAATAATTTCCGGGTTAAGCAGGTTAACGACGTTTGTAAGGGCAATGCCTATCCAGTATCCGGCCTGCTTAAAAATTGCCTTTGCTACTTCATCCCCAAACCCTGCCGCTCTTGCGACCAGTTCCGGGGTTATAGGCCCATCACCGGCAAGTTCCTTGAATTTTGAGGATTTACCGCCCATAATGTAGTTTTCTGCCATTTCAACTATAGAAGGGCCAGAAGCGAGGGTTTCAAAACAGCCTGTATTGCCGCAGCCGCAAAATTTACCGCCTGTATCCCGGAGTATCATATGTCCTATTTCCCCGGCACAGGAGTTTGCGCCCCGTATAAGCTTGCCGTTCATTATGATGCCTGAGCCTATTCCTGTTCCTACGGTTATGCAGACAATATTGTTATACCCTTTGCCTGCTCCAAATTTCTGCTCACCAAGAGCTGCGCACCTTACATCATTATCAACTCCTGCTTTCAGCCCAAGTTCTTTCTCCAGAATATCCGCAAGTTCTATGTTAATCCAGCCGGGAATGTTTGGCAGGAATTTTACCAGGCCCTTTTCAGGATCGACCTGTCCCGGGCAACCAACACCGATTCCACCTATCTGGCTTATATCCAGGTTGTTTTTTTGAAGAATGTTATTTATAGCTCTTATAATATTGTTTATAGTATGTCCGTAACCTCTATGAGCCTCAGTGGGAGCGCAATCAGAGTATAAAACAGCACCTTCGCAGTCTACAACTGCAACTTTTATATCTGTTCCTCCTAAATCGACTCCTATATTAACTTTCGCACTCAATTTTTACACTCCTTTTTTAATATTTTATAGTATATTAAGAACACCTAAATTTAAGCATAAAAATAATCCGGTAAAAATGAAAAAGTACTTTTTCCTCACAGCTATACTTTCGATTTGCTACGTAATTGTAGCCGGTAATAACTTTGTAGACCACGATTTATGGCACAGACTCGCTGCCGGCAAGCTGTTTTTGAAAACCGGCGCTGTTCCTGTAGTTGATATTTTTGCTTATACTCCTACAAAAGACCTCTGGATTGACCATGAATGGGGTTCCGGCGTTATATTTTATTTTATAGCTGAAAATTTTGGCGGTTGGGGGCTTGGTTTTTTCAAATTCATAATGCTTTTTCTTGCTTTTTTGCCTGTTTTAACACTAAACAGGTTAAAATCTGAAAGCCCTGGGCATTATAACCTGGGATTTTATTTTATATTTATTTATGCTGTTTTTGCCGGGTTTATGAACACAGTCAGGTCGCAGGTTTTCACTTATGTGTTTTTTGGTTTCTGGCTTTACTTTCTGGAACTGGTCAAAAGAGGAAATAATAAATTATTGATTGTTTTTCCTTTAATGACAATAATCTGGGCAAATATGCACGGCGGATTTGTTGCAGGTCTTGGAATTTTACTGCTTTATGGGTTGGGAGAATTCCTGAACAAAAGAAGTTCACTAAAATACTTCCTGACAGCAGGTGTTTCAGGCCTGGCAACGCTGATTAACCCCTATGGCTTAAAATACTGGGAATTTATCGCAGAGGCAGTTATGCTTGACAGGCTTTTCATCACGGAATGGAGGCCTTTGGAAATATTTGCGAACCCTGTGTTTTTGCTCGGGTTTAAAGTACTTCTTTTAATGACTATCTTTACTTTACCCTATATTTTTATGAAAAGATTCAGGGAAATTAACTGGGCAGAGGCTTTAATCCTTATTGTAACCTGCTATCTGAGTTTTAAACACGTAAGGCATAATGTTTTTTTCGTTATAGCTTCTGCCTGCTATATAAAAGACCATTTTTATTCTGCAATTAATTATTATTTCTCATTTTTGCCTGAAATTATAAAAAAAATACCGGGGCATGGGTTTTTTTCACAACTGAACTTTGTCAAAGAGGCGCTAATTTACGGTTTGATTATAGTAACGGGTTTTTTGACAGTTATGTTTGTTCCTCTTAAAGTAAGTGTTAGTCAGGCAAGTTTTCCTGTTAAATCTGTGGAATTTATAAAGGAAAACGAGTTAACAGGCAATTTGCTGGTGCTGTTTAACTGGGGGAGCTATGCTCTCTGGAAGCTTTACCCGCAGTGTAAAGTGGCAATCGATGGACGCTATGAGGAGGTATACCACAACAGCCTCGTAAATGAATCAGCAAGATTTCATTATCTGGGAAAGGACTGGCAGGATTTTATGAGAAACTATAAAACGGATCTAATTCTTATTGACAAGTCATATCCGGTGTTTGAGGAGCTATTAAATCTGGATGACTGGAAAATCGTCCATCAGGATGAAATTTCAGCTGTGTTTATACCTGTTAAAAAAGGCAGGGAGAGGTGGATTATGCCAAAAGACCACTTAGCGCAGGAAAATGATATTTTTAAATCTGATATAGCAGAGAAATCTGAAAAGTAAAAAAAAGCAAAAAAAAAGCCGCTTACTGGAGCGGCAACTAGACTCGGGGAGGAGGTTTTGTATGGTCTTAAAAAGGCCTTACAATATTAATATCGACAGTTATTTTATAAACTTTAGAAAAAATTTTATAAACATTAAGAAATTTTAAGTTTTTGCAATTTAAATAACTCGAGTCGCTAATTGCATAGTCATATCCTTTTTTTCTATAAATTTTAAGGAATTTTTATCAAGCTAACTTGAGTTGCCAATTAGCCAAAAGCCAGGATATGACTATGCAACATTTGCCAAAAAATTATAGAGAATCGAAAAGAGGTGCGAAGCAGGCGAAATGGACAGCGAAACAACGTGCAGTCCCTGCTTCGCAAGCTGTCCGCATTTCGCGGCGGAGCCTCTTTTCCTCCTTTAGGGTGGCTGTGCGCGGCAGCGGGAGCTAACGCAGTAGCTCATTCATG
>JANQIY010000199.1 GCA_028281965.1 Candidatus Gastranaerophilales bacterium | reverse complement strand
ATTTATGATTTTGCAAAATTTATTTTAATAAAATTTAAATTTTAACTCTATTTAAAACCTTGTTATAATTGCTTTTAAGCTAATTCGCGACTCGAGTTAACTATCTATAAAAAGGAATAAGTATGGATTTGGAAAAAATAAGAACCTGGGTAAAATCAAGACTAAGCGAGGAAAGATACCTGCACTCCCTGGGCACTGAAGAAACTGCCAGAGAACTTGCTTACCGTTTTTCACTGGATCCCGAAAAAGCAGCCCTCGCAGGGCTAATTCATGACAATGCGAAAAATATATCCTACGAAGAAATGTTATTAATAATAAAAGAAAATAATTTTGATATAGAAGAAAGTATTAAAAATAATCAAAAAATACTACATGCCTATCTTGGTGCTTGTTTAGCGCAAAAGGAGCTAAATATTGAAGATAATGATATTTTGAATGCAATAAAATTTCATACTACAGGTAGGGTTAATATGGGTATGTTTGAAAAAATAATTTTCCTGGCTGATAAAGTAGAAGCTAATACACGTGATATCGGCTTTAGGTGTGAAGTCTTAAACATACTTGATGAAACAAATAACATAGATAAAGCGGTTATGTATTGTGTAGAACAAACAATAAGAAGCCTGCTGGATAGAAAACTGAAAATTAACCGGATAACAATTGATGTCTGGAACAACTACCTATCAGGATATCAATAAACCATAGAAAACTTTAAAGTAATAATTTTATTCTTAATCTAACTTTTCAATATTAGCTTTTAAAATAGTGTATATTTTGGGGCATAAATTTAGGAGAGTAAATGGTGAGAAAAGAATTGATTATAGCGGGAATGTCGAGTTTTATTGAGTCAAGCACGCTGACAGTGGATAATTCAAGGGTATACGTTGGAATTACCTCTGATATTGAATAAAGGCTGTTCCAACAACACGCTGCTGATAAGGAATCCAAAGATTATAAGCATTTTAAATGCTCAAGTAAGGAAGGTTGAAAAAGTTTTTACGTAAGTGCGGCATGACACGATGTGTAAGAATTTTTTCTTTATTCCTTAGTAGTGTTGCAAGAGAAATTGAGGACTACTTGATAGCCACATACGGAACCAAAGGTGGCATAGGCGGCGGAGATGACAATGCTGACTACGTTTATGTATATAAGATGAATGGAAAGACTAACCCCTAGTTTTGCCTAAAAAATCTGCATAAGGGTTTTTTATGAAAACGCAAAATTGAGTATATCTTTTTGACAAGGTCTGATTTTGGAAAACCCGAAGTGAGTCCTTTTAGAATTGATTTAAAACGAATAGAAAATCCCTCAGCAAACAAAACAAACTGAAACCTAAAATAAACCGGATTCTACATGATACATCTTATCAGGCACTTTAATTTTTAAAAATATTTAAAAACTGGTCCCTGTAGCATCATTTTTATGCCATTCTGTTCTCGCTTAGAAACTACCTGATCGCTTTTATATAATTCGTAGGCATATTCAGCCATTTCATCAGAAGTATGAGCGTCATTCCACTCGAATTCTTCCACGTCAGTATCCTTAACCGCACTCTTTACAAACTCAGAGTGTACCTGTCCCGGCGCAAGTAATTTGGCTCGCATCCTATACCCGCCATCTCTAAGGTTCTGGGCTATTCCTTCAGTAAAAGCTGAAACATAAAATTTAGTAGCGCAATAAGTCACAACATTTTGATATATAGAATAACCCGCGCGCGAGGAAATATTTATAAGTGTTGCGTCCTTGTCCTTATAATCCTGTACATACAACAAAGATAGTGTTGTTAAAGCGCGTACGTTAAGGTCAATCATTTTACCTGCTTTTTCTACATCGATATCCCAAACCTTATTAAAGTCTCCAAAGGCAGCATTATTAATAAATACGTCTATTTCATATTGCTTAACTTCTTCGTAAAAATTTGTGACCTCTGAATTTTCTGACAGGTCAACTGATTTAACAATAGCTTCAATTCCATACCTGGAAATTAGTTCATTTTTAATGCTGTTAAGTAATTCTTCCCTTCTTGCTGCAAGTATCAGGTTGTGCCCTTCTTTTGCAAATTTAAATGCTGTTGATTTTCCGATTCCTGCACTTGCTCCGGTAATTAAGGTATATTTCATAATATTTCCTATGGGTATATTTCTACTTTTCACTGTTACTATAGCATGGTAAAAACTATGCTAAAATTGAAAAATAATTTATTGGAGATGTGGACGGGTAGGAGAAATGAATATAAAAGATTTACTTGGCATTGCTAAAAAGCACATAATACTGGTAATTTTATTCTCAATACTGATTATTGCAGGAATTGTAACTACTATTATTTTTACATCAACCAAAGATAACGCTGCTGAGCTTATTAAGGATAACACTGTAATAGGCAGTCGCACCAACTTAAACATAACGCTTAAATATGATAAAAGCCTGTGCGATAAAAAATATGATTCAAAATATAAATACAAGGAATGTAAGGATGCTTTAAAATTATCAGGAAAGAAGGTTTATGAAGGAATAAAAATAAATCCCGATATAAAAGGTCAATGGGAGTGGAGTTATGACAATACATTAAAGTTTATCCCTAAAGACGACTGGCTTGCGGATACTGATTATAAAATAAGTTTTGATAAATCAGTTTTTCCAAAATTTTTAAACGTCAAGAACAGGAAAATTACCTTAAAAACAGAACCTCTCAGGGTTGACATAGTAAATTTTAAATTTCTCCATGACCCTAATAACATCTCAAAGAGAGTTGCCACAGCCAAATTAAGCTTTAATTACCCCGTTTATTTGTCTGCTATCAGAGATTCAGTTTCTTTAAGCTCTGACATTGACGGAAAATTTCAACCTGAAATAGATTTTAAGCATACTAATAAGCGCATTGCTTATGTTTCAGCAGAGATTAAAGAGTTATTAGAAAAAGAAAGAACATTAACACTTAAGGTTTCAAAAAATTTATGCACAGACTACAATAGCTGCCTGAAAAAAGAAGTCCGCGATAGAGTATTGATTCCAAGCATATACAGCTTTTTTAAAGTTAAAAGTGTAGATGCTTCTATAGTCAACAATGCTCAAGATAAGGCAGAGCAGATAATAACACTTAATTTAAGTTTAAAGGCTAAACCTGATCTGGTTGATAAAAATATTTCAGCTTATTTACTTCCTGAATTCCACCCTAATGACCTTTTTAACAAAAAGGATAAAGACGGCAACAAATTACTTTATAAATGGAACAGTCCTTCAGAAATAACCGAAAAAATATTTAAAGACTCAAAAGAAATTACTCTCAACAGAATCGCGAGCGGCCTGACTTATTCAACAGGTCATAATTACAGGGTTGATGAGCCTGTAAACAGGTATATGCTAATAAAGCTTAAAAAAGGACTGGTTTCATATGGTGACTATATTCTAGAAAAAAATTATGAAACCATTATAAAACTGCCTGACTACAAAAAAGAACTGAAAATAACGGGAAGCGGCTCTATTTTGAGCATTAGCGGGGATAAAAAACTATCCCTGGTTTCAAGGGGTTTAAAGCAGATAAATTGCGAAATTTCCAGGGTTTTACCCGATGAAATCAACCATCTTGTGAGCCAGACCGGCGGCAACTTCCAAAAACCCAGGTTCCGCAACTACCAGATGAATAAAGATAATATTTCCAAACTCTTTGAAGAAAAAATAGTCCTGAACTATAAAGACGCAAAAACAACGCAGTATTCCTCACTGAATTTTTCAAAATACCTGACAGGAAATCAAAAAGGTTTGTTCTTCCTGAAAATTCAGGATAAAGACAAAAAGGTCACTGATGAAAGATTTATTCTTATTACTGACCTGGGGTTGCTGGTAAAAGAGAATTCTGACAACACAAAAGATGTTTTTGTCATGTCGATTGCAACAGGCAAACCTGTAATATATGCAGTGATTGAAATCCTTGGCAAAAACGGCTTATCTGTATTTAAAGGCAGCACAGATATGAACGGGCACCTGAATATACCAAGCCTTGAAGGGCTACAAAGGGATAAATACCCTGTAGCATATGTTGTTAAAAAGGCTAATGACCTGTCATTTATGCCTTATAAACAATATGACAGGAAGCAAAATTACTCAAAATTTAATATTTCCGGTATAAGAACTAACAATTCCAATTTAAAAGCTTATCTATTCACAGATAGGGGAATTTACAGACCTGATGAAACCGTAAAGTTTGCTATGGTGGTAAAACCTGATAATTGGAAAACAGATCTCACCGGTGTTCCTGTCAGGTTTATAATAAAGGACCCACAAGGCATTACAGTTAAAAATGATCTGATTAAACTAACCAGGCAAGGACTGCAGGAGTTGTCCTTCAAAACAGAATATGCCGCAAAAACCGGAAAATACACAGCAGGGCTGTATATTGTTGAAGAAGATGACAAATTAGGGAACTTACTTCACTCAACAAACTTTTCTGTAGAAGAATTCCTGCCTGACAGGATGAAGATTTCTGTTGAGTTTAATAAAGAGATAAAAGAGGGGTGGGTTGCGCCTAATGATATTGAGGCAAAAGTAACTTTAACTAACTTATACGGAACCCCGGCAACTGACAGGGATATTAAGGCTTCATACACGCTGTCCCCTTCAGGATTCAGGTTTGATAAATACAAGGGTTACAAGTTCTACAATGCAAACTCAAGTTATAAGACTTATAAAGAAAAGCTTGGACAGCAAATAACCGATGAAAACGGTGAAGCTGTTTTTGACGTAGACTTGTCGCATTTTAATAACGCAATGTTTAATATGACGCTTAAAGTGGAGGGCTTTGAAGCAGGCGGAGGCAGAAGCGTAAGGCAAATTAAAAACCTTCTTCTTTCAACAAGACCGTATGTGGTTGGTTATAAAGCAGACTCCAGCCTGAATTACATAAAAAGATACGGTGATAACACTGTTCATTTAATAGCAGTTAACCCTGGTTTAAATCAAATCCCTGTAAGCGACTTAAAAGCTTCTCTTATTCGCAGGGAATATGTTAATACGCTTGTAAAAAGCAGGTGGGGCGGCTATAGATATGAGTCAGTTGAAAAAAGAGACCCAATAAGTAATGAAAAGGTTAATATATCTGCCAGCGGGCTGGATTATAAACTCAACACCAAAGAGCCCGGTCAGTACGAGCTGGTAATTTCAGACAACACAGGCAATGAACTTAATAAAATATCCTACAGCATTGCCGGAGAAGCCAACAGGGCCAGCCAGATAAATAAAAATGCAGAGCTGCAGCTAAAATTAAACAAGGAAAAATACAACAAAGGCGAAATCATAGAAGCCTATATTTCATCTCCATACGCAGGAGCCGGGTTAATAACTATAGAAACCAACAAGGTGCACTCTTACAAATGGTTTAAGACAAATAAAACCGATTCGGTCCAGAAAATTCAACTTCCGGCTGACTTTGAAGGAAAAGGTTATATAAATGTTTCATTTATCAGGTCCCTGGACTCAAAAGAAATCTATATGAACCCTATGGCTTATGCGGTTGCGCCGTTTTATGCTGAAAATAAAAATCGCAAAATTAATATAGAGCTTGATTTAAAAGAAGTGACAAAGCCTGATGAACCTCTTGAAATAACTTATAAGACAGATAAAAAGTCTAAATTAATTATATTTGGGGTGGATGAAGGTATATTACAGGTCGCAAAGTATGAAACACCGGATCCGCTGGATTATTTCATAAATAGGAATGCCCTTGAAGTTAGCACCTATCAAATACTTGACCTTATATTGCCAAAAAACTCAATCATCGAGCAGACAGCAGCCATAGGCGGAGGTATTGCCAAGGCTGACTCAGGCGCATTTTTAAACCCATTCAGGAGAAAAGTCAAAAAGCCTGCTGTCTTCTGGTCAGGAATTGTTGATGCAGGCCCTGACAGCAAAAAACTCAGGTTTAATTTGCCTGATTACTTTAACGGCAGCCTTAAAATTATGGCAGTGGCAGTTTCAGACTATGCTATCGGAGCAGCAGCCAAAAATACACTAAGAAAAGCTGATTTCATAATTTCCCCGAACGTGCCGACATTTGGTGCTCCCGGGGACGAATTTGAAGTTACTGCCACTATAGCAAACAATGTAAAAGATTCTGAAATAAAGGTCGATGTAAAAACCTCTGAGCATATTAAAATTATTAAAAAGCCTGAGGCCAAAATCAAAATTAGTGAAGGCAAAGAAAAAACAATAAAATTAAAACTTAAAGCGGAAGATAAACTTGGTTCAGCCGGTATTAAGTTCATTGTAAAAGGCGGTAAACATTCAGCTACTGCTGAATCAACCCTGAGTGTAAGACCGGTACAGGCTAAATTCACGGACTTATACACAGGATATTTCAGTGGTAAAAAGGATAAGCAAATATTAATCAATAAGCAGTTTTACCCGCAGTTTGCGCAAACAAGCATAAGTGTGGCGGCAATTCCGGTGAGCCTTATAGGCGGGCTTTCAAAATACCTTGAAAACTACCCATACGGCTGCACAGAGCAAACTATAAGCAAGATGTTCCCGATAATAGCGCTATATGGAAACCCTGATTTTGAATACGATGAAATTAATGCCAGGGAAAAATTTAATACAGCCATTGATAAACTGAGAGCAAGGCAGGTAAGAAACGGAGGCTTTAATTTATGGGGTTACGGCAATAATTCAGCAGATTTTACTTCTGTATATGCAATTCACTTTTTAACCGAAGCCAAAGCCAAAGGGCTGCCGGTTCCTGTTGATATGCTGGATAAGGGTATTGATTACCTGAAAAAGGCCTGCATAAAGTCCCCGAATTCGTTAACTGATGCCAGAAACACAGCTTATGGAATATACATATTAACCAGAAACGGCGAGATAGCAACAAATTACCTGTTTAACCTTTTAGATGATCTTGAAAGTAATTACAAAAAACAGTGGGAAAATGATTTAACCGCAGTTTATATTGCATCATCATTTAAGCTTTTGCAGGATGACGACAATGCCTATAAAATACTGAATTACTTTGATTATGACTATGCTGAAAATCAGGAAAAATACGGTTATTACAGCGATTTAACCAAATACAGCGAATATATGTCACTGCTTGCACGGCACTTCCCTGAAGAGTCCAAAACAATGGATGAAGAAGTATTATTCAAAGTTATTAATTATATAAGCGACGGAAAATATACCACAACCTCTTCAGCCTATGCAGTACAGGCGATAATGAACTATGCAAATGCTATGGACAGAAATTCAGGCATTAAAACAACTGTAATGGATTCAATACCTGCAACAGTTAACGTAGCGCCTGCAAACGAAACAAGGACATTCTACCAGGTAGCGACAACCGGCTTTGAAAAAACACTGCCAGCAGAGCATATCCAGAATGGCTTAACAATTAGCAGGGAATACCGCAGAGTAGACGACGGTTCAGAAGTTAAATCCTCAGTTAACCTTGGCGAAGAAATCGAAGTTAGTCTAACTATAAAATCCACCGGAGGGGACTATGTTGAAAATGTGGCAATAGTTGACCTTCTGCCGGGCGGTTTTGAGCTTGAGTTTGATAAAGTTAATAAAGGCAGTGCCCAGTACATAGATAAAAGGGAGGACAGGATTATAATTTTCACTAATGTCCAGCCGTATAATCGTACTATAAAGTATTACATTAAGGCTGTGAACCCGGGTGAATACACAGTTCCACCACCATATGCCGAGGCAATGTATGATCTTGCAACAAAAACCAGAGGAATGGCCGGAAAAATAAAAGTTGAAAATAGCAGGTAAGACAAAAAAGTGGCTAATAGTATTGTTGGTGCTGGCAATTGGTTATGCTTTAATTCCAAAGCCCGAACTGCTCGGTGATGTCAGCTTTTCGCAGGCTTTTTATGCCAAAGATGCTGAATTACTCAGGCTAACAACGTCCAAAGACCAAAAGTACAGGTTATATACCCCATTAAAAAGAATCTCGCCTGAATTCATAGAGGCTACACTTTTATATGAGGATAAATATTTTTACTACCATCCGGGCGTTAATCCAATTTCCATAATCAGGGCTTTTTATGAAACTTACGTGGCAAAAAACAGAAAAATCGGAGCTTCCACAATAACCATGCAGCTTACACGGCTCAAATACAATATTAATTCAAGGACAATAACCGGAAAACTGTTGCAGATATTAAAGTCCCTGCAAATCGAAAGGCATTATTCAAAGGATGAAATACTGGAAGCATACCTGAACCTTGCGCCATACGGAGGGAATATTGAGGGTATAGGCGCTGCCAGCCTGGCTTATTATAAAAAAAAGCCTGATAACCTTAAGTTGATTCAGGCCATAACACTTGCAACAGTGCCGCAGGACCCGGTAAACCTGAACCCCCTGAACTCAAAGAATGAAAAACGAAATATATTGTTTAGTAAATGGGTAAAACAACACCCCGAAGATAATGATAAAGCAGGTTTGTTGAACCTTCCGCAGATTGTTTATACTCCTAAAGATTTGCCGTTTTTGGCACCTCACTATACAGATGAATTAATGTCCAAAAATACAACCCCCTCCACGGTACAAACTACAATAGACCTTGATTTACAAACTCTAATTAACCAGTCAGTTAAGGATTTTGTAAAAAATAAAGAGATACTGGGAATTAAAAACGCTGCTGTAATGCTTGTTAATTTTAAAAATATGCAAACAAACGCACTGATAGGCTCATCAGACTTTTTTGAGCGGTCAATTCAAGGGCAGGTGAACGGAACAACCGCAAAACGCTCCCCAGGCTCCACGCTTAAGCCTTTTATCTATGCACTGGCATTGGAGCAGGGAGTTATCCAACCGATGAGCCTTTTAAAGGATGCCCCTTCAAGCTTGGGGGATTATAATCCTGAAAATTTTGACAAAGACTTCAGGGGACCGATGAGTGCTACTGATGCACTTGTATTGAGCAGGAATGTCCCGGCAATATACCTGGCTTCGAAGCTGAAAACCCCTGATTTGTATGAATTTTTGCAATATTTTGGTGTTAAGGGCTTAAAAGATAAAGAGCTTTATGGCCATTCACTTGTGCTTGGCGGGGCAGAATTGACGATGAAAGAAATTGTTAGTCTTTACTGTATGCTTGCCAATAAAGGGAAATCAGACCAGGTAAGTTTTATTAGCAAAGAAGCCGCATTCTTAACTCTTTATATGCTTGGCCATAATAATACTTATAAAAGGGATATTTATACCGGAAAAGCAGAAAAAGAAGTGCCTGTTTACTGGAAAACCGGCACTTCTAATTCATATAGAGACGCATGGGCAGTTGGCGTTTTTGGCCCATATGTTTTATGTGTATGGATAGGCAACTTTGACGGCAGCTCCAACCCGGCATTTATTGGAAGTGAAAGCGCAGCCGAATTGTTTTTCAATATTATTAACGCAGTAAAGCAGGAGAAATACCTTCAGGACGAAGTACAAAAAGATATTGATGACCTTAATATAAAAAAACTGGAAATATGCTCCTCAACAGGTGATATTGATACTTCTTTTTGTCCTCGTAAAACCTACACCTGGTTTATCCCCGGCAAATCCCCGATTAAGTCCGCTAATATTTACAGAAAAATATTAATTGATAACAAAACAGGTAAACGCGCTTGTATTCCCGACGTTAAAAATAATCATTATGAAGTTTACGAGTTCTGGTCTTCAGATTTATTAAAAATTTATAATATGGCCGGAATATCTAAAAAGACACCACCTATATTTTTAGATGAATGTATGGTTAAAAAAGCTGCTATTGACGGAAAGAAGCCTGTTATTCTGTCTCCCGTGAATGAAATGGAATACAACATCAGCCTGAAGAATAATGAGAATAAAGATATTGCGCTGAGAGCGGTTACAGACTCTGACGTAAAAGTATTGTATTGGTTTATTGATAAAAATTATATAGGCAAAAGCGATTCTGAAAATAACTTAAGCTGGGAATTAAAGCCGGGACTCCATACCATTAGTGTTATTGATGACAAAGGACGGTCTAATACTTCAAGGATAAAAGTTTCTTCAGCAGAGTAGTATCTTTTAAATTATCAACTCCCAACAAAATAAGAACCCTTTTTTTATCAGGATGTAAAATGCTGTGCCATACATATTCAGGATAATCAGCGATGGTTTTTTCGCCGTAATAGAACCAGTAAATTACTTTTTTACCATTACTTAAAGTCAGTTCTTTCAGAGTTTTATCCTGAATCCGTAAAATTTTTGAACTTTTAATTTTGTACCCCTGTCCTTTCAGGCAAATTTCAGGGTTATGGAGAAACCTCCATGAATTGCTCGTGGAAGTCAGCAGGGTAAAAGCTTTTCCTCCCGAAGTCCTGCCAACATATTTTTTGCTGGCAAAGTCAGGGTGCTTTTCAGCAAATTCTGCTTCTTTTTCGCTCATTGGTATTTCAGTTAATTCAACTCCCGGAAGTTCAATGTTAAACATAACTTCGCTATTGTTTTTAGCGGGTAGCGCTGACTCGGCAAATCCGGGCAAAAACAAATTCAAGGATGAAAATACTGCCAAAATTGATATTAAAATATAGCTATGCCAGGATTTCTGGTATGTAATATCAGGTTTTTCCTGATTTTTACATGATAAATATTGCTCAGTTAAATACCAGAGAAGCAAACAACTAACCACAAACCCTATTACGCCAAGCAAAATATGTATTTTATCGGCTAACCAGGCAATATTTAACACATTATCAATCAAAACAAGGCTAAAAACTCGCCAGATATTAAAAAATATTAGGCTAAATAAAAATACGGCAGAGAGAAAAAGCATTCGGAGAGAAATTCGGGCATTTTTTATAAAATACAGGGCAAACATAAAAATACTACCGGCATAAATGCTTTTGATCCCGCTGCAAGGATAATCTATACTCGTGGAGCTGTTTTCAATTAGTATAACCGTTGATTCAGTGATGTTTTCAACTCCAATTAAAGAAAACATAGAGCTGATAACTTTAGCTGTCATAAGTCTTATGGGAAATCCTAAAAAAATATGTATATATTCAAGCACAGGCAGGGTTAAGCTGAAAATCAGGAGTAAATAAAAGCCTCGTTTCCAGTATTCACTTCTCAGGTAAAATCCAATCAGGAAGTATAGGCCAAAAAGCAGGCATATTCCTGAAATAATATTAGAATGCAGAGTATAGGTATTGATTAAATTTATGACAAAAAAAATTAATAATCCTGAAAGTTTCACCCAGGAAAAAGAAAATGACAGCATTTTTTTTAAAGAAAACAAAATTACTGCAATTAAAATAAGCACCTGAAAAAGCCAGAAAATAGTGTCTTTAAAACAGGTTAAAAATAATAAAAATATCAGGACGTGAATAAACATTGAATACGCTTTTTATTTAGGTAAGCCAGCAAAATTGCAAATACTAAGAATATTAAAAGCCACTCCTCTGGCTCAGGAACAGAACCAACATTTAATAATCCTTCACCGGATGGGCTTTCGAGTGACTCTGCCCCAATATCATAATCAGCCCGGAACCTGTCATCTTTGGCTTCCGCTTCTTTTAATGCCTGCTTCTGGCGGTCATTTACAAGGGCAATTAATGATGAATACGGTGTAACTGCTGAAAACTCCTTAGCTAATGAATGAATATTGTCGAGAACTTGGATATCGCTGGTATCCTGCTCTTTGATTAAAGATTTAATATACATATTAGCTGCCATTGTATTGAAATAGCTTTCAGGTGCAGCTTTAATAGCTTTATCAGGCAGCGTTTTTGAATAAAACCATGTTCCGTAATCATTCACATCGAGTATGTTAGCATTTTGTGATAATGAAAAATGTTTAAATGCCTGGATAGGGGTAGTCACGGATTTACCGCCTGATTTAATAACATTGATGGTTAAATCATCAATATACTGAGGGATATTCCCATTTGCATGTATTAAATATACAGGAAATTCAAAAGGTTTTGACTTTTCCGGTTTAATATGACTATCAAAATCACTGCTATCAGTGAACATCAGTACAACGTCATAGTTATCTGGAATTGCCTGAAGGGCATTTAATCTATGTGTTTTTCCATAGAGTTCAAATCTTCGAATTTGTTTAGGGCTACGCAGCTTTATTCTTTGCCCAAGTTCATCGCTAAAGAAATAAAGATCCATTTGGTTGTTTTTAATCAAATCAATGATGGGCAAATTGGATTTTATGTAATTGCCCCAGCTAATGTCCTTGCTGCTATAGGATTTATCAAGTAAAAAAGCTATTTTTAAGCCTTTTATATCATTTAAGTTAAATGTGCTCTTCTTGTGAGGCACAAAATATACATATCCTGAATCGATTTTTGAATATTGAGCAAGCTCAGTGTTTAACCCTTTAGTTTCAACTTTTACTGGTTTTATATTTCTGGATTGCTCTTTTGAAAACACATTTCTCTCTTGTGTAATTACAGGCAAAGGAACTTCGCCAGTTTCAGGGTCAATATATGTTAGATACTCGAATTTGATTTTCTGTTTTGATTTATCCGTAGGAATAGGAAATACTCTCATCCTGTATTGCCTTGGGCCTGTTTGCTCAAGCAGGGCAGGGTCGATTCTGCGTCTTACCTGGTTTTCATATGTTTTTCTTGCTGCACCTTTCGGAGAAATTACTCCCTCATATTCAAGATTTGGTCCAAGTTTCAGGCTTGTTATGACAGCCCCTTCCGGTAAATAAAATTCATAGTAAACTTCCTGGATTTCACTTGTGGTATTTTCATATTCTTCCTGAATTGAAACTTTTGCAATCAGGCTATCCTTGTCCGCTTCTGTGGTAATTTTTTTTGAAATTCTTTTAACTGTTTTTTTATCCTTATCGAGAAGCCCGGCTTTAATTTCATCTCTTGTATTTGTAGTTTTCAGGGCTTTTAATATTATTTTTCTTTCGCCATCCTGAATATTAGCGTCAAAAATTTCTTCGTACTTTTCACCTGCTGACTCTGCGTCTTTTACGAAATTTCCCTGATATATAAACGGTAGGGCAACAACAGTAAACGCTTTTTGAGCAGTGTCGGCAAAGGATTTATTAAGTCCTAATACGTTTATATAGCCTTCTTTTATAAAATCAATCCTGTTATCGCCAAGATACCTGTATCTGGCAAGGTAATTGTTTACTAATGTGGTCCTTAGTTTATCCTGATTTTTTAATAATTCCTGAACAGGCTTGCCTTCATACCAGGAGCTGTCAGGCTGGATTGACAGTACAACTCCAAGTGCAATAAAGACGACTGCAAAACTATAAGAGATTATGCGTGCTTTTTTCAGGTTTAACCGCTCTTTTAGCTCTTTAAATTTAGTGAAGAATGATCCTGAATACATAAATATGCAAACTATTGGCGTTACTATGAAAAATCCAACCGTGAAAACAAATAAAAGAAACATAAAAATGAAGAATAAAACAGAATATAGCAATGCTAATCCTGCTGTGCTAATAATTGCAGTAATTAAACCGGCAAAAAAGGCCAGATAGTTAATACTTATCAGAAATTTTATAAAGCTTACCAAAATAATAGGCATAAAAAACGCTGTGAGTACTCCAAAATAAGCGGCAATTACTACGGAAACTTCCTGAGAAAATAATAATGCTATGAATTTCAGGTTTGACTTTGGCTTAAAGTCAAATACAATAAGCAAAAAACCTATAATACTGATAGAGATGCCCAGGAAAAATAACCAGAAAACCGGCGTCATTTCTCTTATAAAAATCAGCCTGATCAGTGCAAGAATAACTATAGGTAATTCCACACCAAAAAGTAATTGATTCAGTTTTTCTGTATTAGTACGAAATGATTTTAATGCACCTATTACAGAGGAAATAATAGGCGTAAAAATCAATATATAAACCATTAAAGCTACATTCCAGGGAATAGATATAGGGCTGTTAGATGTTAGCAAAATAAAAAACAGATTAGATGTAAGTAAAATGAATCCAAGATAAATCAGGTTATATCCCCAGAATAATGGATAAGCAATATATTTTTTGTTAAAAAATCCAGCTATTTTAGAAAGCATTGTCATCCTCTTAGCACTTTATTTTGTAAAAATTTTACCTAAAAAATAACACCTTTAAAATCGTATTTAATATAAAATAATAAACAATATTTAAGTCTAATTGGTGCATTACCAGAGAAGATTGTTAAACATGAATAAATTTGTAAGTAAATCAATCGGAAAAGACAAAATTGATAGGGCTATGGCTTATGAATACCTTTGTAAAGGCTTTGGTGTCCACGAAATACCTGAAAATCACCCTTTAAAATTAGAAGGATTCAATTTTGCCAGAGTGAAATCTTTTATAAACTGGGAAGAATGTGAAGATAATCAAGGTTATATTGATGTGGTCTTTTTAGAATGTGTTGAAGATTGCAGCAAATGTCAGGATATTACTTATGAATGCGGTAAAAAAGAATGTCATTTTGAATTTCAGATTACTTGTACCGGACTTGGGGGTACACCGCTAGCAGAGGTTTAAATCTTGAAAAACGAAGTTATAACGTTTGTATTTAATAACAGACCTTTACGGATGACTCGTTTAAAGGACGATTCTGTCTATTTATTTAGTGAAGACATAAAATTGATGCTTATAAGGAGTAAACAATAAAAACTTAAGTGTTTTTAAAATTTTCAAAAATTCATTCTCCCTCCACCCACCCAATTTTTTTTGGTCTCGCTTCCCTCCCTTCGGTCGGTCGCTCGACCGAAAAAATTTAATAAGGAATATTTTTGAAAATTTTACATAAGAATTTTTTGTTTCTTCC
>JANQIY010000314.1 GCA_028281965.1 Candidatus Gastranaerophilales bacterium | reverse complement strand
CGCTGTCCTTAGCTTAATATAATTTTCTGAATTTTTTTAAAAATCTATATGGAATTGTTAAATTGCGAAGCGGGAGTGAAGAGCCGAAACAGCTGCGATGAGCAGGTGTTGCAGGCTCAAACTCATTCTAAGGGCCGAAGGCCCTTGACTTCCTTCTGGGTGGGAGTGCGCGGTAGCGGGAGCCCAGTCTCATTCATGGTGGGGATTTTTGAAAAATTCTTAACCCGTCATTAGGGTTAAATAGGACAAAATAATTCATTTTACGTCTACTTACAGATGAAGGTAAAATACTCAGGCGATTAGCATAGATTGCCTCTAACTTGGATTATTGCTTAAATACAGCTTACACCACGCATTAAGACATCGTTTTTGATTCCAGATATTTTTCAATATTCAGATAGGGTTCGTTCCTAAAGGACGTTACCACAATACAGGTCATTATTTGTCCAAAAGGAGCCACACTATCAATTACTTTTTTTAAATGCGGGATATCTGAAAAAATTACCTTAACAATCATGTCATCTCGACCTGTTACTCTATGACATTCAAGCACTTCAGGGATATTAGCAATCACATTTTCTGCCTGTTCAACCTGGACGGAAAAACTGCCGGGCAGATTAATCAGCATAAATGCCACCATACTCAAGCCGAGTTTTTCATGCGAAACCTCAATTGAATACTTTTTTATTATTCCTGATTCTTCCATTCTTTTTACTCTTTCAGCGACAGCAGGTGCGCTTAAGCCAACTTTGCGGCCGATTTGCGAGAAAGATTCACGGGAATTGCTTTGCAGTATAGCGAGTATTTTTAAGGATATATTATCAAGGAGTTTATCCATAATCCAAAAACCTCTTATTTTGAATTAAAACTAAAATAGCATAAATTGTTTTGAATTAAAATCATAAAATTGTTTATTGCTTTGGAATTGCTGTTAACTTATCTATTTCCCCGTTTTTTTATAAGTAGAGGAAATAGGTATGTTAAATCTGTACAACACAACATCCAGAATACAGGAAAACACTGTTTTTAACAGGGGAATTATGGACCTTGGCGGTGTGGCATTACCCCAGGCTGCGATGGCAAATAACCACGTAGAAGCTGTTGAAAGGAGCGCAAAGTCATTTTTTTATTTCTTTGTTGCTTTTATGAGCCCGTTTGTCACCTTGCCTCTTTCTAATAAATTTGCTTTAAGCAAGGTTTTTAAAATCACTAAAAATTTCAATTCAAAAGAAAACGAAATAATTCAACTTTCATATGACTACCTTAAAGGCTCTACACAGCATATGATAAAGGGAATTAAAGAACTTTCCCAAAAATTAACCGAAAAAGACAAAAATTTTAAAGGGTTTGATACTATTTTACAAAAATATAAAGGTAAGGAAGAACTTTTAAAAGAACAATTAGTTAAAGCAAAAACCAATGTGTTTGGAAGCGATTACCTGTTTACCGGCTTTCTTATGGGTAGTAACCCCTGGATAATGAATGAGCTCACAAAGAAATTTACCGGAAGGACAGGATATTCCGGTGAGTATGAAATGGCAAATGATAATTATACAAAAGCTAATGCCAGAGAACATGAGAAAAATAAATTAAAGAAATACCTTACTTTTGTTGGCGCTACATTAGCACAGGCAATTTTATTTCCCCTGGTATTGAAAAAATCTCTTTTAGCTAAAGATCCGAAAGGTTTTTTAAAGATAATAAAAGAAAAAACACCAAGTTTTGACTATACAGGCGGTAAATTTATGAAAATGCTGCCGTTTTTCATGCTGACCACAATGTGCGAGATCCCTTCAATTTTACTCTCTTCCAGGGATGCCCTGGAGGCAAAAGACTGGGCAATAAGACTATCTGTGATTACAGCCGCCTTTTTTGGGGGTGATGCCGCTTTAAACAGTATTACCGGCAGATTTATGGATAAATTTTTAGGAACAAAAATTATTGACAGGGAAAAAATGCAAAAAGGAACAGTAATAAGTAAACTATTCCCACCAATCAAGAGGCTTGATGATATTGAAAAGATTAAAGGAATTAGCAAAGACACGCTAAATAAAACTAAAAAACTTGGTTTAACAATGTATTGGGGAAATTTAGGAGTAATAATGCTTTTTCTTGGAATTGGCCTACCAAAGATATTGAATGCAATGTTAAAAGAGAATGTTGAAAGTGATTTAAAAGGGAAAGAGGCATTTGATAGTTATAGCAGCATACTTCAACGAATCAAAAAAGATTATCCTGAGATTTTCTCACATGCGGGAGCATAGGCTCATTCATGGATGGGTTTTGGCCAATCTTGCATGTATGCAACCAGCGACTCAAGTTAAATAAAAAAACAAACTGTGACTATTCCCACACAGTTTGTTTAAAAGTACTCTCCCTTGTTCAGAGATTTTCCCCCGTGAAAGTTAGAATCGCTTCTAACTTGTGCCTTTTTATTTCCCTGAGTCTGATTACCGCAGCTCTTTATACTGTTAGTATCACATATAAAAACAAAACACTCATTAATCCTGGAATCAATATTTTATTAACCCCTGGATTTAAAAAATTAAGATTTTACAAAAAACCGTTATTTTTGACTTACAGGATCAAGGCTGTTTTATCATTTATGCCCATCTTAGCATTCCGGGTAATTAAAAGATTGCTTAAAAAGTACCCAAGTATTTTTTAAGCATAAAGCAGGCTAAGGGAGGTTGAAAAAGTTTTTACGTAAGTGTCAACCCGTGCTTGCAGATTGCTCGCAGAGAGTGAAGGCATTAATGAGCTACTGCGTTAGCTCCCGCTGCCACAGGCCTGAATGAGACTATGCTCCCGCTGCCGCAAGCGAAGCGAAACTCGTTTAATGCGAGTGTAAATTATCAGCCAAACTGAGCTAAAGTATCACGAAGCCTGAGAAAAAAGCCAAAAAATTATCAAACTCCCGGCAAACAAGCCGGAAGAATATTCAGTCTAAGTTTTATGCCTGTATGCGTCGGAGTGATAAGCAGTTATGAAGATCGAATCTGTTCTTCAATAAATTCAAAATAACCATTCTTGCCTGACATAAATGGTACAGTTCTTTTACGAGACATTTTTGATATAAGTTTATTACTCAAATTTTTGTAATCTTCATCAAGATATTTATCACAAAATTTTTCTGTCATCTCGATTAGCCGTTCTTTTTTATTTTCAATTGCAGTTTTATCTTTAACTTTAACCATCAGCAAAATTCCTATAAATTGTTTTCATTTTATTCTTTATCTTCTTGCTGGCCAGAGGAGGGGTGGAGCAACATTCTTCTTCGTTGCATTTTTTCCTGCATTCCCTGTTGCACCATTCCTTCCCCTATTTGCCCCGGCTGCATTTGTTGTCTTTGCCGCATCTGCTGCATCATTGGACATTGAAATGGCAATTTACCCGTCTGGAGATAATTTATCCACTGAAAACAAATCATTCCGGCGATTATTACCGCATAAATAATTAAGATCCACCCAAAAACTGTTCCAAGTATTTTTTTCCAATTTTCTTCCTTTGCTGCAGTAATTATAAGCCAGTAGCCTACGCCAAAGCCTGATGCTATAATAATAAATTTCAATAGTGCTAACATTAAAGTAACTAACATATTTTTTCTCCTGTATTCCGTAATTTTTATAAATAATCATAAATATTTTAAAAATCACAGAGCCATTAGACTAGATAAATTTATTATACCCAAATGAGCTAAAGCTCCTGCTTCGCAAGCGAATGCAAGAGCTTTAGCTCATTTTCACCATACCGATTTAGTCATTCTTCCTCTCCAGCTTGATGCTTGAACGGTTCCATCTTGAAACGCGTTTAGCGGACAGCTTGCGAAGCAGGGACTGCACTTTGTTTCGCTGTCCATTTCGCCTACTTCGCAATCCTCCACTCAACCCCAAAATTTAATTTTGCAATTAACATTTATTTATTAAGACCACTAAAATAAGTTTTGAAACCACTTCTAAAAACTTTTTCAACCTCCTTTACAATAACAATTCGCTTAGGAGTGTCGGTTGTTGTATAATTTTTTAGAAAAACAGAGGTGTTGAGCGACTTATGATTTTAATAACCGGAGGAGCGGGATATATAGGCAGTCATTGCGCTTTATATCTGAAAAAAGCGGGATATGACCTGGTTGTGCTTGATAACCTTTCAGAGGGGCATCAAGAAGCTTTGCAGACAGACAATTTTTGCCATGTTGATCTTGCTGATATTAGTTCACTAAAGGAAGTTTTCAAAAAATATCCCATAAAAGCTGTTATTCATTTTGCTGCAAGCTGTTATGTCGGCGAATCCGTCAGCAAGCCCCAAAAATACTATCGCAACAACGTGGTTAACACTCTGAACTTGCTGGATACAATGATTGAAAGCAACGTTAAAAACATCGTTTTTTCATCAACCTGCGCCACTTACGGAAACCCTGAATATACCCCCATTGACGAAAATCATCCCCAAAACCCCATAAACACCTATGGAACAACAAAATTGATGATTGAGAAAATCCTGGAAGATTACGACAGGGCTTATGGGTTAAAATATAAGACTTTAAGATATTTTAATGCGGCAGGAGCCGATAACAGCAGGGATATAGGTGAAAGCCACAACCCGGAAACTCACCTGATTCCACTCATATTAGAAATAGCATCCGGTAAAAGAGAGAAGATTAAAATATTCGGCAATGATTACGATACCCCTGACGGGACCTGCATAAGGGATTATATTCATGTAAATGACCTTTCATCAGCTCATAAACTGGCCCTTGAGAAGCTGCTTGCGGGTTCAGACAGCAATTTTTACAATTTGGGGACAGGCAAAGGGATATCCGTGCAGGAAATTATCAATATCAGCGAAAAAGTTACCGGCAAGACGATTAAAAAGGAATTTGCGCAGAGAAGACCGGGTGACCCGCCTATCTTATTTGCGGATAACAAAAAAGCCCGGTTAGAATTGAACTGGACGCCTGAATATAATAAGATTGATGATATAATTTCAACAGCCTGGAATTGGGAACAAAATAGAAAATACTAGGAGAGTTTTTATAAATGAAAAAGATATTGGTGACTGGCGGAGCGGGATTCATAGGCTCTCATTTGTGCGAAAAGCTTCTTGAGCAGGGAAATGAAGTTGTTTGCGCCGACAATTTTTTTACCGGCTCCAAGGAAAACGTGATGCATTTAATGGATAATCCTTATTTTGAGGTGGTCAGGCACGATATAATAAAGTCTCTTCTTGTTGAAGTGGATGAAATCTACAATTTCGCATGCCCGGCATCGCCCGTTCATTACCAGTACAATGCCATAAAAACCATTAAAACCAATGTTTTAGGGACGACAAATATGCTGGGATTGGCAAAAAGGCTAAAGGCCAAGTTTCTACAGGCATCAACTTCGGAAGTTTACGGTGATCCCAAAGAGCATCCCCAGAAAGAAACTTACTGGGGAAACGTAAATCCTATTGGGATAAGAAGTTGTTATGACGAGGGCAAGCGTGTAGCTGAAACCTTAACAATAGATTATCATAGACAAAATGGCCTAAAAATCAAGATTATAAGGATATTTAACACCTATGGGCCAAGAATGGCAGTAAATGACGGCAGGGTTGTAAGCAATTTTATTGTCCAGGCTCTTAATAACCAGGATATAACCGTCTATGGCGACGGCTCACAGACGCGTTCATTCTGCTATGTCAGCGATCTTGTGGATGGCGCAGTAAAAATGATGAATTCAGAAGACACTTTTATAGGCCCCGTGAACCTCGGCAATCCCGTGGAAACCCCGATAATCGAATTTGCCGAGAAAATTATAAAAATGACGGGAAGCCGCTCAAAAATTGCTTATAAGCCCCTGCCCAAGGATGACCCGATTCAAAGAAAGCCTGATATTAACCTTGCAAAAGAGAATCTGGGATGGAAACCTTCGGTAGAGCTTGAGAGTGGTCTTATAAAAACTATCGAGTATTTTGAAAAAAAACTAAAAAATGGCAAAATTGAGGTGTAGAACCCTCAAATAATGGGGAATAGCAACCTGAACCGTGAATTAATTCGAAAAAATATTAAAAATGAGCGGTATTATTCAGGAAATGTAATTTTAACAGCAGGAGTTGCGTAAATTTACGTAAAATCTTTACTGCCTGTCCCTTTAAGATTTAATTTCAGTTAAAAAACTTATTATATCAATCGCTAAGAGCTTCTTTTCCTCGTCAGAAGCCTGTTTTAAATATTCCATAGCTTCGCTCAGCGATTCATTTTCGTCAAACCATCTCCGTTTCAAAAGAATCTGGATTTCATTAACTTTAATACCCATTGCCAGGGATTTCTCGATTATCCGGCTGGCGACCTGATTTTGCAGATCAACAGGGGAGTTGCGGATAAAGCTTACTGCCAGGCTTAATGTAGGGTCCTGATCATACCATCTTTGTTTGTTTGCAAAGTTTTTTCCATTCATTTCCAGCACGTTTGTTTAAATTAAATTATATATTCCATAATTATTTTACCTGAATTATGAAATACATAAAACTCTGTAATAGGTGAAATTTTCTCAAAATCTATATGGAGTTGTTAAAGCTTCTTTTTTATAAATTTTAAGGAATTTTGAGTCAGTCACATCTTAGCTTTTGGCTAATTGGCGACCGGGTTTATTTAACTCGAATATCTAATTGCATACATGCAACATTTGCCAAAAACCATGAATGAGGCTATGCTCCCGCTGTCGCAGCATGAATGAGCTTTAAAATGACCGGCAAAGCCGGACCATTTTACGCTCCCGCTTCGCAAGCAAATGTTGCATAGTCATATCCTGGCTTTTGGCTAATTAGCAATTCGAGTTAACTACAAGAATTTATATTTTATCGGAACCGGTCTAAAAATATGAAAAAGGCCGGAAAAGTCCGGCCTTTTTTATGGCTTAGGCTGGGTTCGAACCAGCGACCTCGCGGGTATGAGCCACGCGCTCTGACCACCTGAGCTACTAAGCCCTGTTTATTCGCAAAATTTATTATCTTATATATAAACTAAAATATCAAGATGACACAAAACTTTATAAAATTCGTCTAAAAATTCAGGTTATGTTTATAGAAATAAGAAGTTCAATGTAATAAAATGTTTAAAGGAAGCAGTCCAGGTGATTGCGGAATGCGGGCAGATAAGGAAACGTGGATTTTCTTAAAAATGTCCGTATTCTGAGGAAAGTCCGGGCTCCACAGGGCAGGTCGCCGGATAATTTCCCGGTGCAGGCGACTGTGAGGATAGTGCCACAGAAATGTTGACTTCCGATGGCTCATAGAGCACAGGAGATGGTGCAACGGTGGTGTAAGAGACCACCGGCAGTATCGAGAGGTACTGGCCAGGTAAACCCCGACCGGAGCAAGGCTAAAGTGGAAATCAAGGTTGCCCGCCGTTTCCAGGTAAGCCGCTAGAGGTGTGTGGCAACATACATCCCAGATAGATAATCACCTAAAACAGAACCCGGCTTATGGACGGCTTCCGAAATAAGAACTCCCTTTTGCGGAGTTCTTATTTCTTTTTATGTGCATATTTGCTCTTTAAACCTTCATAGGCTAATATTATACTTGAAGAAACTTGGCATTACTTTTAAAAATCAGTTTTATTTTTTGTGAAGACAAATATCTCTCTTACAGGAAAAATAATAAAAATGCACTCGGACTTTATCTACGTGAAATCCGAGGGTAGGGTTTATGAGTGCAAAATCAGGGAGCGGCTTAAAAAGGAAAAAACAGAAATTTATACCGGGGATAAGGTAAGAATTGAAGAGGTCAACCCTGAAAACCGACAAGCTGTGGTTGTTGAGGTTTTTGAGCGAAAAAACTTCATGCCAAGACCGTCCATAGCAAACATTGACCAGGTGATTATCATTGCCTCACTGGCTCAGCCGGGTCTCGATTATGTCCAGCTCAACAGGTATATATGTCTTGCAAAGCTGAATAATATCCCCGCTTTAATCTGCATAAACAAGATTGACCTCAGGGATAAAGAAGAAAAAATGCTTAAAGAGGTCAGGTCTATCTATGAACCGCTGGGCTATAACGTAATTTTCACCTCTGCACTCGATGGTTCAGGACTTGACGCTTTAAAAAATACCCTCTCAGGAAAGGTATCCGTACTTTCAGGAATGTCAGGGGTTGGCAAATCAACACTTTTAAACAGGTTAAACCCGGAATTAAGCTTGAAGACAAAGGAAGTAAGCTCAAAAAGCGGCAAAGGGATTCATACCACAAGACATATAGAGTTGATGGAAATTCCGGTGCCCGGGCAAAAACCCTGCCAGATAGCTGATACCCCGGGATTTAGCTGCTTAAAATTTGACAATATAATGCCATTTGAAGTTATGGATCTTTTTGATGAAATTAAAAACCTTTCAACAGGATGCTATTTCTCAGACTGCCTGCACCTTGAGGAGGAAAAATGCAACGTTATTAATAATCTGGATAATATAGACAAAACAAGATATTTAAGCTATAAAACATTTGTTAAAGAGGCTTTTGAATACAAAAAACAGGTTACAAGTTCCGGTCAAAAGCGGGAAACCTCGGTAAAGACAATTGATTCCTCAGGCAAGGGAAAAACCCGGATTGTAAAAGTCGGGTCTCAGGCTAAAGAGGATTCCCGAAAAAAAAGCAGGCAAAAAATCAACCATATTTCAAACCTTGAGGATATATACTATAATGAGGACGACCTTGAGCAGTAAAGGAGAAAACAAAAAGATTTAATATAAATTTTTTTGTTAATAACAAATCAAATGATTTCAGCTGAACCTAAAAACTTTAATCTGACTGAAGCTGTGGAAAAAGACAAACAGCTTATAAATGATTATCTTGATAAATACCTTGAAATCAGGTATCCGGAACCTATCTGGGAAGCAATGCGTTATACCGCACTCTCATTCGGGAAAAGACTAAGGGCAATCCTTACGCTGGAAAGCGCAAGGATTTGCGGGGGAAACATAGACGCCGCTTTGCCGACCGCCTGCGCGCTGGAAATGCTGCATGCCCAGAGCCTTATCCATGATGATCTTCCTTGTATGGATGATGACGACTACAGACGGGGAAAACCCTCAAATCACAGGGTTTACGGCGAAGCAACGGCAGTTCTTGCCGGTGATGCCCTTCTTGCCTACGCTCCGCAGGTGATAATAAACTACACACCTGAAAGCGTAAATCGTCAAGCATTGCTTCAGGTGATAGAAGAATTCCTGAAAGCGGCCGGCCCTATGGGAATTGTCGGGGGACAGGTTGTGGATATCCTTTCGGAAAATAAAGCGATCAGCAAGCAGGAATTTGATTATATCCTTGCGCATAAGACAGGCGAGTTGTTTAAATTTGCTTTAAGAGCGGGCGCTTTGATTTCTGAAGCGCCAAAAGAAAAACTGGACGGGCTTACTGCTTATGGAGAAAAGCTGGGATATGCGTTCCAGGTAGCTGATGATATTCTTGACGTGGAAGGAACCTTGCAGGAATTAGGAAAAACTCCCGGAAAAGACAGCGAAACCGGCAAAAATACTTACATATCCATTTATGGGCTGGAAAAATCAAAGCAGGAGCTGGAAAATTTAACACGGAAAGCATGCGAAATTTTAGGAGAAAATGACATTAACTCTCCATTATTAGTTGGTATAGCAGGTTATATAGCCGGAAAAGTGAAAAAATGATAGCAGGTACAGGAATTGAGGTAATAATATCTTCTTTTTTAGGCGTTTTTACGGCGCAGTTTATTAAATTTGTCTATTATTACATAAAAAATAAAAAACTGAATTTCAAAACTTTCGCCACAACAGGCGGAATGCCAAGCAGTCACAGCTCCTTTTCCGTGGCGCTAACCACCAATGTCGGACTTGTGGAAGGATTCAATTCAGTGGAATTTGCTATTGCTCTTGGTTTTGCGGGGGTCGTGATGTACGACGCCGCCGGATTAAGAAGGGCTGCCGGCAAAACCGCCGCATTGCTTAACAAGATTGTGGATGATTATTACTCAGAAAGAGATACAAAAACCAACCAGGGAAAATTGATGGAAGTTCTGGGGCATACTCCTTTTGAAGTCCTTATTGGCGCTCTTTTAGGGATAACTCTTGCCTTTATGGTTCATTTTTCCCTTAACGCCTGAGCAACTCCGCATTTCGCGACAAAGCCCCTTCCTAGGTCTATTTCCCCTCCCTGGTAAGTAACCGTTATCGGAAACTAACTCATTCTGGTATAGTTCAGTATTTTTTTAAGTTGATCGAGGTTATCCCCGCCAAACCTCTCCAGCAAAGCTTTAACCAGGACAATAGATACCATAGCCTCGCCAACTACGCTGGCTGCGGGAACTGCACAAACATCCGACCTCTCATAATGGGCAAGATGCGCCTGTCCCGTGGAAATATCCACTGAATTCAGCGGCTTTTTCATGGTAGGAATAGCTTTCATAACAGCTTTTACGATAACAGGCATCCCATTGGACACCCCGCCCTCAATTCCTCCTGCGCTATTGGTTTTCCTGGTATAAGTCCCTTCTTCGGGAAAAATTTCATCATGCGTTTGAGAACCAGGAATCTCGCTTACTTTTTCAGCTGCTCCTATCCCGACAGACTTAATTGCGGGAATGCTCATAACCGCATACGCCAGCCGGGCATCAAGCCTTTTATCCCAATGCACATAACTTCCCAGCCCGGCAGGGACATTTAACGCTACAACTTCGAAAGTCCCTCCCAGCGTGTCACCTTCCTCTTTGGCCCGGTCTATGATTTTTTTCATTTCTTCTGAAGCGTTATTATCAGCGCATCTTAACTCGGAGCTTTCCGCTTTTTGCCTTAACTGACCGTAATCTTCCGGCAAATTATCCCTGTTAGCCCCGACAGAACCTATTCTAAGCACATGACCAAACACTTCCATGCCCATTTCCTTAAGAAGCTGTTGGGCAAAAGCCCCCACTGCTGTTCTTGCGGCGGTTTCCCTTGCGCTGGAGCGTTCCAGTACATCCCTTATGTCTCTGTGGTTATACTTTATAGATCCCGGAAGGTCAGAATGCCCGGGCCTTACGTGGGTAATTTTCTTTTCATCTACAAGTTGTCTTACTTCCGGGTTTTCCAGGTCTACAGGCTCAACGGACATAGGAATTTTCCAGTTTTCCCAGTCCTTATTCTCTATTACCAGAGTAATCGGGGCACCGGTAGTAATCCCATGCCGCACGCCGGAATTGATTATTACTTTATCTTTTTCGATTTTCATCCTGCCGCCGCGGCCGTATCCTTGCTGTCTTCCGGCAAGCCGGGCGTTAATTTCCTCTGTAGAAACCCGCACTCCTGCCGGCATGCCTTCTATTATCGCTGTAAGACACTTTCCATGAGACTCTCCGGCTGTTAGAAATCTGAATGACATTTTTATCCCTTACACGTCTTTTTTGCAATTATAACTTAAATTTTATGCAACTTCCCTTACTTTATCCAGAAGTTCTTTAAGGTCTTTAATGGTGGTTAATGGGTTGATTATAGTACATCTTAAGTATGCTTTATTTCTTAAAACAGTCTGTACCAGGTAAAAAGAGCCCTCTGAAATGATTTTTTTACGAATTTTAAATTGAAGCTCATTAATATCTTCATCCCGGTTTTTCAGGTACCTGAAGCATATTATGTTGCCTTCGGGCTCTATAGCCAGCTCAAAATCAGGGCTCTGGTTTATAACTTCAGCAAATTCCTTTGTTAAGTCATAGACATGGTCAATATAATCCCCAAAAAACTTTGTGCCATAAACAGAAAGGCATGCATAAAGATTAAAAGCCATCATCGGTTTTGTGCATTCCATGGTCCTATGAGCCATGTTATACCATTCTTCGCGGGCTTCCTTTTCAAAAAGATACGAAGCTTTTTGTGAAAAGGCCTCATAGGAAGACTCAGAATTTTTAAACAAAACAGCTGTACTTAACGCAGGCATGAGCATCATTTTATGCGCGTCCCAGACAACGGAATCCGCCCTGTGAATCCCATTCAGCAGCCCTTTATATTTTTCGGACAGCAGCGCTGACGCCCCATGAGCACCGTCTACATGGAACCATAGTCCTTTTTGCCCGCAAAATTCACCGATTTTCTCCAGGTCGTCATAACTCCCGGTAGCTGTAGAACATGCGCTTGCTGCGACTGCGATAACTTTTTTTCCTTCATTTATGGCTTTTTCATAAATTTCTTCAAGCTTTTCAGTGTCCAGGCAGTAAGCTTCATCACAGGGGACTGTCACTACACCGGTCTCACCCATTCCCATAACTTGTAAAGCCCTTTTCACGGAATAATGACACTGCTCGGAAACCATAACAGCAAGACCGGCAGAGTCCTTGCTCCCTTCAGTCCAGATGTCATAGCCGGACTTAGCCTGTCTTGCGGCAAGAAGAGCTGTTAAGTTACCTAAAGTCCCGCCTGATGTAAAAATTCCGTCACTATTTTCCCTGAATCCTATCAAATTTGACATCCATTTGATCAAATTTCTTTCCATTATTGTTACAGACGGGGCCATTTCATAAACAGCGGTGCTATTGTTTAATAAAGAACCTGTTAATGAAAACAAAGCCGCTAAAGGCAGGGGGGATATCACCTGATGCCCTATGTATTTAGTATGTAAAAGGTGATTTGAGTACTTTACAACCTTTTTTACCATTTCATCAGGAGCTTTTCCAGGTTCTGCGGAAAACTCTCCATCCCATAAATTCATCATTTCATCAGGTTCAATCGGAGGAAGAACATAATTCAACCGGCCTGAGGAAGCTTTTTCCATGTAATCAGCAAGAATATCAACGATTTTATGGCCATTTTGGCGAAATTCTTCTGAATTAAAAGCTTGTTTAAAAAAATTTAATTTTTCCGTGGAATTTTTTAACATTTTTACAATTTTTTCTCTTATATCCCTAAATTATCTCATAAAGGACTGCTACTGTCAGTCATAATTTATTTACTGACAAAAATATTATAATTCTGACAAAACTCTCTTGTTTTGCTAAAATGAAAGAGAATTCGGGATGATGTTCTTTACAAAAAGGAGGAATATAAAAATTGAAAGGTTTTAATATGCAGCAAATGCTGAAACAGGCCCAGCAAATGCAAAAAAAGCTTGAAAGCGCCCAGGAAGAATTAAAAAAAATGGAAATAACCGCAGAAGCCGGCGGTGGAGTAATTAGCGTAAAATTAAACGGAAAAAATGAGTTTAAATCAATAAAAATCAAACCGGAAGCGATAAATCCGGAAAATCCCGAAAGCGTGGATGAAGAAACTGTAGAAATGCTGGAAGATTTGATCACCAGCGCAATGAAGGAAGCAAATAAAAACGTTTCCCAGACTATAGAGAATAAAATGGGATCATTAGCAGATGGAGCAGGTATTAACCTGCCTCCCGGGATGTTTTAACAAATATGACACATTATACAAAACCTCTGGCGCGTCTGGTGGAAGAGTTCCAGAAACTGCCCGGCATAGGGCCAAAATCAGCACAACGGATGGCTTTTCAAATATTGAAAATGCCCGTTAACGAAGTACAGAAATTCAGTAACGCAATAATTGAAGCCAAGGAAAAAATCAAATACTGCAGGCATTGCTTTAATATGTCCAGTGAAAACCCCTGTGAAATATGCGCTGACGAGAGACGAAACAGGTCATTAATATGCGTAGTGGCTGAAACTCGTGATTTAATCGCATTGGAAAAAACAAGGGAATATAAAGGACTGTATCACGTCCTGCAAGGCCTGATTTCTCCCCTGGACGGCATAACTCCCGAGGATTTAAGGATAAAAGAACTTATTGAAAGACTGCAAAATGAGCAAATAGAAGAAATTATCCTTGCCATAAACCCGTCTGTAGAAGGTGAAGCTACGAGTATGTATTTAACAAAACTTATAAAACCGCTGGGAATAAAAGTTTCCAGAATAGCTTTCGGACTCCCTGTAGGCTCAGAGCTGGAATATGCAGATGAAATAACTCTTGCAAGAGCGCTTGAAGGCCGCAGAGAAGTATGATTTCTGTAAAAATAAGATTTATAATAAAAAAAATAAACATAATTTTAAATTTTAAGTTATAATTAATATTAATAATGTTTTTTATTTTTATATAAATTTGGTAAAATTAGATATGTATTTTTATCCTGTGGAGGCAAACTAAGTTAATGGTAACCAACAACAAATCAGAGCAAAAAGCACAGGAAGAGCTCTCAGAATTTGAAAAACTTCTTGATAAGTATGATTATAACTTTAAAAAAGGCGACATAGTCAAAGGAAAGGTAGTTGGCTATGTATCAAATAACGTGTTGGTTGACATTGGAGCAAAAACAACAGCAAGAGTACCTGCAAGAGAGCTTTCCAATAATCCCGTAAAAAATCCCGAAGAAATTTTGCCGCAGGATGATCAGGAAAAAGAATTTTTAATAATAAGAGAAGAAGACGAAGAAGGCCAGCTTACGCTTTCATATAAAAAAGTTATGCTTGCATATGCCTGGCATGAACTTGAAAGACTTAAAGAAGAAGATTCCGCGGTCGAAGCCGAAGTTACGGCAGAAGTCAAAGGCGGAATACTTGTCGATGTACTTGGGGTCAGAGGGTTTGTACCGTCCAGCCATATCAGGGCAAAAGAGGTTGACGAACTTATCGGCCAGAAAATCAAGCTTAAAATCCTGTCTGTCGATGCAAAACAAAATAATCTTATTATGTCTCACCGGAAAGTTATCTCCGAGGAACAGACCGAGCAAAGAAAAGACCTTTTTGAAAACATCGCCGAGGGAAATGTAGTTGAAGGTGAAATTGTAAGACTCGCCGACTTCGGAGCTTTCGTAGACATTGGCGGTATAGACGGACTGCTTCCTTTATCCCAGATTTCCTGGCGTTGGGTTGACCACCCTGCTGATATTTTGTCGGTTGGGGAAAAAATTAAGGTCCAGGTTATTGGAATAGATGAGGAAAAACAGCGCGTAAGTCTTAGCTTAAAGAGTTTACAGCCTGACCCATGGGTGGAAGCTTCTAAAGTTGTCCAGGAAGGTGCAACTTTAAAAGGTAATGTTATCAGGGTTAAGCATTTTGGCGCATTTGTTGAAATTTATCCCGGGGTGGAAGCGCTTCTTCCTTACAAAGAATTAGTTGAATACCAGAATAAAACAGGAAATGCGGTCCAGGTCGGTGAAGAAATCGAAACCATAGTTTTGAAGTTCAACGCTGAAGATAGAAGAATCAGCTTATCCACACCTGTAACCTATAAAACTGAAGAAGCCGAGCAAAGGGCTGACAAAAAAAGGCCTCCAAAAGGTAAACAGGAAGAGCAACCTGCCCAACAAGACGAAGAAAAGCAGGAAAAACCCGAACAATAAGCTTTATAAAATTTTATTTCCTGAATAAACCCTAGGTAATTGCAATTTCTGCAAGAGATTTGACAGCTTTCCATTCAAACCTCCATAAACCGGAAGCGTCAAGGGCATAGTTACCTACGCAGGAAAGCTTACAGTCTTTACAGATGTTCACCATATCAATAAATTCCCGTGATCTCAAAACTTCTGAAAGCGGACGATTTTTGGCGCTTATAACAGGCTTTCTGTCGGAGCATCTCAATAAATTACCGTTTGAATACATAACCGTAGCAACTTGAGGCCAGTGACACTCATAAAATGTTTTCTTTTCAATAAGATAGTCCATAAAATAGTCAGAATTTCTTATGGGATAACCTTGTTTTTTAAGGGATTTTAGTCCCTTAAAAATGTCAGCCAACGTATTACTTTCAAGCTCGAGATTTTTTAACCCGTCTTTTCCTTCCCATTGTTTAAAATCCTGATAGCTCTTATTGACGGTAAAATAAAGGAGGATATCAAGTTCTTTGCAGAGTTTTGCAACGTCTTTTAGCGCAGAAAAATCGTTTGCGGCAGAAACTGTACAACAGGCGTATATTCTCATATTAGGGTAATATTTTTTATGGAATTCAATTCCGCTTACGCACCTGTCAAAAAGTCCCGGCAACTTTCTTAATTCGTCGTGTTTTGACCCGATAGCATCAATTGACACGAAAATAAGATCCATATAACGGCCAAATTCATGGTTTTCCTCAAGAAACCAACCGTTAGTGGCCATTTTGGTATACATACCAGCCTCATAAGACGCTCTGGCAATCTCTGTAAAATCCTGTCTTAATAAGGGTTCACCGCCCCATAAAATGCTGTTCATAAACCCTTCTTTACCGGCCTCTTTATAAATTCTGCGTATTTCTTCAAGAGAAAGGTCTTCATTATCCATGTGATGCTTCCAGAAGCAAAAATCACAGTTGCAGTTGCATTTTCCGGTTACCATATGCGAAAAAGTAAACGGACGAGGCCTTTTTGATATAAACCGGCTGTAGAGAACCTCTTTTATCCCTCCCAAAAGGTGACCGAAATATTTTATCCTGTCCATGGTCATTTTATTTCTTGACTGACCTGGCATTTCCAGGCATTCTTGAGCAGGTTTAGTATTTTTTCCCGTTTCTGTTAAAATTTTATTCACTAAAATCACGCATTTAAAAATATCCTTCCCATATAAAGTATAGAAAAACCAATAGTTAAAGTAAAATTTTTTCAAAAAATACAATTCGTGATTCGAGTTAATTAACTCAAATCTCTAAATAATTTGTAAAAGCGAAAATTTTACAACCCACCCCCAACCTAACATAAAGGGAGGGGGCTAGTTTGTTGTTTTGGGCTCTTTCGAATAGTTACAAGCTCACACCTGTAAGGGATAAACCCCAGGTTTAACAGCATAAATTCAGTATCTTCACTTGAGATATTACATAACCATTTTATGGGATTTTTTAGTTTTAGAGGCATATTCGGGGCAGCGAAGATAACTACAGAAGCATCATAAATTGAAGTATTCCTTATGTGCATATATAAGCTCTTTATGTATTCAATTGTGAACAAAATGTATTTATTTGTCGATAGATTGTTGTCAATTAATAAACTAAAATTTTTTTATGAGTAAAAAAGATGAAGATTTTTTAATAGAATTTGGACATAAACTGCGTCTTTTAAGAGTTGATAAAAGACTATCCCAAGAAGATTTATCTGACTTATCAGACATTGAAAGAGGTTATATAAGTAACATAGAAAATGGGAAGCAAAATCCTTCAATAGTTATTGTAAATCAGCTAGCTAACGCATTAGGATACGATTTAGACTTCAAAAAACGATGATATTATAAGCAGGGAAACAAAAAATTCTTATAAACAGAAGAAGGAAGATTGCGGAGCCTGCCCTGAACGAAGCCGAACGGGTAGACTATTTTCTGCTTACATTCTCGCTTTTTCGTTCGCCCTCCTCGGAATGACATTTCGGGAACTATCAACAGGGTGTTGGCAGACAAGGAAAAATTCAGAAAATTATACCGATCTATAATTGATTTTTAGCTAACCCGTCATTGGGGTTAATTAACTCGAGTTGCTAATTGCATGTATGCAACATTTGCCAAAACCCACCCACAGCCACCCTAAAGGTGGAAAAGAGGCTCCGCCTCTTTTCGATTC